>JALOMN010000435.1 GCA_025455445.1 Cyclobacteriaceae bacterium | reverse complement strand
TCAGGACTTACTTTTGAGTCTTGTTGATAGGTGGCTGATAAAACAATTTCACGCATCATTTTTTTCAAACTCCAGTTATACTCATGCATGAGTTTCCACGAAAGATGATCAAGCAATTCAGGATGCGTAGGCGGAATACCCTGCGTTCCTAAATCTTCAACGGTTTCCGCAAGGCCAATTCCAAAAATCTGTTCCCAGATTCGATTTACAATGGTGCGCGAAGTGAGCGGGTGAGACGAATCAGTCATCCATTGAGCCAGGCCCAAACGATTTGGTGGTGCATTTTGGGGAAATGGGTTTAAGGTGTTTGGAACTCCGGGCTCAACTTTTTCACCTTTAACCAGCCAGTTACCACGTTCGAAAATATGTGTGGGGCGTTTCATCTTTTCAGGGTTATCCAGCATGATGGGTGTGGTGGGTGGTTCCTTGCGCACCAATTCCCAAAATGTTTTGTTGATATTGGTATGTTCTTGATCCCAATCATCTGTAAAGTAAAACCAATCGAAAATCATCCCGCTTTCATCTGGATTTTTGAGTGAATTACTTACGTATGTAAAATATAAATCATGCTTGCCATCAACAGGTGTAAAGTTGAAATCCACAATCTGCCAATTGTGATTGGTGTTTTTTACAGAAATTGTTTTAATAACCGGGCCATTCGGATTGTCAAGATGGATTTTCCAAACGCCATCATTCACCCAACTGGAATAACGATAGATTAATCGGTTGCTGCCAGTAAGCGTTACGCTTGGTAAACGACATTGTGCATGGTTTCGAAAGATGAGCCACTTTGTATCGGTTAACTCGCTGTTGATAAACTCATCGGCCTGTATAGAATTAATGCTTGGCTGCCAGGTTTTAGCAAACCGATATACTTCTTTGGCCTTTTCAGAAGAAATATTTTGACCTATCCATTCAGTAAGTGTGTTTAATTTTTCTGCATCTTCTTTCTCGAAATGACGCAACAGCGGATACTCTGCTTCTGTGTCTTCATCACGGGTGTTGTTGAAGAAGGCCATGAACTTATAATACTCTTCATGCCGGAATGGATCGTAGGGATGACTGTGGCACTGTACGCAGGAAAACGTGGTTCCCATCAAAGCTTCCCAGGTGGTGTTTACACGATCAAGCACCGCAGCAGTGCGAAACTCTTCGTTATCGGTGCCACCTTCATCGTTGGTCATGGTATTGCGATGAAATGCCGCTCTTCATTGTCGGTGCCACCTTCATCGTTGGTCATGGTATTGCGATGAAATGCCGTAGCGATGTATTGTTCATCCGTTGGATTAGGCAACAGGTCGCCAGCCAGCTGTTCCTTAATAAACTGATCGTATGGCATATCCTTATTAAATGCATTGATCAGCCAATCGCGGTAACGCCAAATCGATCGGCTGTCATCACGCTCATAGCCTTTGGTATCCGCATAACGCGCGAGGTCCATCCAAACAGCGGCCCAACGCTCACCAAAGTGAGATGAGGCCAGTAAGTCATCGACTAAAATTTCATATGCCTTTGAACTGTTGTCAAGCAAAAACTTTTTACGAATAGCTTCCGGTGCAGGCATGCCAATCAGATCAAGACTTACCCTGCGCAACAGCGTGGCCTTATCGGCACGCGCAGAAGGCTTCATGTCTACCTCATCCATTTTAGCATAAATAAATGCATCGATATCGTTGCTGGTCCACTGGTTTCCCGAAGGGACTTTTTGCTTCTCTACTTTAGTATATGCCCAATGGTCGCCCCATTCCGCACCTTCTTCTATCCATTGCCTGAGAATGGCAATCTCTTCTCCGGTGAGCGGCTCCTTTTTATAAGGCATTCTTTCTTCCGGATCGGAAGACATGATACGGTTGATCATTTCACTATGCGCTGCATCTCCGGGTATGATTGCCTTCTTGCCCGACTCGGCTGCAGCAAGTGCTTCCTGACGGAACAACAAACTAAAATCCGCTTCGCGTTTTACTCCGCCATGGCAGGTGATGCACTTTTTATTTAGGATTGGTTTGACCTGTGTGTTG
Source organism: Cyclobacteriaceae bacterium (assembly GCA_025455445.1). Taxonomy (GTDB): domain Bacteria; phylum Bacteroidota; class Bacteroidia; order Cytophagales; family Cyclobacteriaceae; genus ELB16-189. The sequence continues at coordinate 1,795 of JALOMN010000435.1, read as the reverse complement.
TAATCAATTTTTGAAGCCGGCCATTTGCGATAAGCAATGAAGCTGGTTACCAACACAATGATAATCCCCGATAATATGAAAATGCGATCCTTCAAAACTTAGAAATTACATGGCGTCAACTTTGACGGTGACTTCAAAAAGTAATTTACAGTTTTAATAAAATTTTACAACAGAAGTTTGATGTGAGTGGTAAAGCAGAATGGAAAGCCTCTACCAGAAACTATTTAAAGCAATGATAAGGCTTAATGAATTTTTACAGACGTCATCGTTAAGGAGCCAGCTACTGCTTTATCATTGAACAATGATATTTGCTCATCCTCCGTTTTCAGCGCAAGAGTGTATAACAACGGCAGATAGTGTTCGGGTGAAGGAATGGCCAGTTGAAAAGCGCGGCCCTGCGAAGCATAATTAATAAGTTCCTGATGATTATCCGATTGAATAAACTTTTTCATTTTCATACTCGCTTCCGCAGCCCAATCGTAGGCATAATCGGTTGTGTTGAGTTTATCCCAGGCCACCATGCGCAGATTATGAACCATATTGCCGCTGCCGATTATCAGCACTCCCTTCTTGCGAAGTGCTGCCAGTTCTTTCGCAAGCTCGTAATGATATTGCGGTGCGTGGGTATAATCCAGACTCATTTGAATAACAGGCACATCGGCATTAGGGTATAAATGCTTTACTACACTCCATGCGCCATGATCGAGGCCCCACTGATAGTCTAAACCCACTTCCGTTTTTTGTATTATGTTTCTTGTTTCATTGGCCAATTCCGGGCTACCCGGTGCGGGATATTGTACATCAAAAAGTGCTTTAGGGAAACCACCAAAATCATGTATGGTAGCTGGTTTATCCATTGCCGTAACATAAGTGCCGCGTGTTTCCCAATGTGCAGATACTACCAGAATTGCCTGGGGTTTTGGCATCTCATTACCCACTTTTCTGAAGCCTGAAACAAACTCATTTTCTTCAATGGCGTTCATCGGGCTGCCATGACCAAGAAACAGCACAGGCATTTTATCAGTGCTTGCAAATGGTTCGGTGATTTTATTCAGCGCATTTAGTTTCATGGTAACAGCTGTTAAGGGTGCAAGTATCAATGTGCTCAGAAACTCCTTTCGATTCATGCCTATAAATTCTAGCAACGTCTGCTCGCAGGTGGTTCCGCGGTTGAAAATTACTATTCAAAGGTAGCATGATACGAAAACGTATCGCTTAATGTAGGTTAAGAAATAAGCACCCAATAAATTTTGAGAACACATCGGCTGTAGTGATAGGTGATTTTTCAAGTTATTATAACTGATATGACATAATGAAATACTAAGTGATTCACTACCTCAGTATTCCTTAAATCCAGCGCCTGCATTAATTATACAACTTTGAATAATTATCTCACAATTTCGGGAATAAGAAGCTAACTTCGATTGTCTAACTCACAAACAGAGTTGGATTTCACACTATAAATAATACAATGGAACACATCAGTGATGAAATACTGATTGAGAAATCCAAAGCGGGAGAAATGGCTGCCTTCAAAGCGCTGGTTATGCGCCATGAAGGCAAGGTAGCAGGTGTGGTGCACAGTATGCTGGGACACACACCGGAAGCAGAAGATGTAGGGCAGGAAGTATTCATTCGCTTTTATGATGCGTTGGGAAAATTCCGGGGCGATTCAGCGGTGGGAACTTACCTGGTACGTATTGCAATAAATCTTTCGCTGAATGAATTAAAACGCAGAAAGAAAATGAACTCGCGGTATGCATCCATTGAGCAGGCTGACATGGTAAAAGAAAGA
>JALOMN010000434.1 GCA_025455445.1 Cyclobacteriaceae bacterium | reverse complement strand
ATACTATTTTTTAAAAAATTTCTGCCCTACTTAATTCTCCCATGAAATTGAAGGCTGTAAATGCTAAAAGCACTGAACTACTCAGTGCTTTTTACCTGGCGGCAATAGAATAAACTATTTATTCTTTCTCTTAAACATCATATCGCCCAGGTCTTCTTCTTGAACATCAAGAAGTCGGGTGATATTAAATCCAATCAAAAATGCGCCATCCTTGTAGTTATTCTGATTATAGAAGTTGTTGTATTGTGGAATAATGTTCTGGTAATTACCCATAAATACCTGAAACGCGTGTAATGGCGTGGCTAATTCTACACCAAGGCTGATGTTGGGGTTCGGATTATTTGTAGGATGCTGGGTAATAGGCTGATCATAATTTCCGATAAAGGCAAACGCATCAGATATCTTATATCTTCCCAGGACACTGAAAGAAAGATGATCGTTCTTCATTTTTCCTTCTACATCACCTTCCTCATTTACATATCCCTCAACTGCATTCATGTGAGAGAGATTGATGGAGGCCTGTGCAGAGAAATCGCGAGATAGTTTCTTCGAAACCATTATTTGATTAAAGAAACTCAGCCTATCTGTGCTGTTAACAAAGTTTTCTTTTGACCGGGTGTCCACCGCGATATTGCCATAGTAAGTTACGCTCACCGGAAAAGGCTTCGGTCCTTTTTCTTTAAGCAAGGCATACTTTGCAGAAAAATCCCACAATAGATTGTATTTGGTAAACCCTGCACTTAGCATCAGATTATTGATTGGTGTGTAGGCAAATCCTATACGAATATTAGAAGGCGCATAAAGGCCGAAGAAATCTTCATAGCCATTCAGCACGGTGCCAAATCTGTGATGAATATCAAACTCAAAAGTTTTCCTGAGCGGAACATGTGTAGTTTGGTTATCAATAATCCAGATGCTTTCAAATGTGTTTCCCACGCGTTGCAATGGGCGACTATGGATAGCGATCGTTAATACTGTATCCTCCTTTGGCGTTTGAGCAAGGGCCGTTGAAACCGAATCTAAATTTATTTTTTTCATGTTACTGTCTTTTAATTGTTTAATGCTCCCTGTTCAATCCATGCCAGCACTTTTGCATTATAGGTGGCATTCGGTCCGGATAAAGGCATAGGTTGTGCTTCTTCACCTTTCATCCATTTGTATAGCGAGCTATTTTCAGGCGTTGTTTTGTCGATGTACCCTCCATTGATTAATGAAGTGTATGCACCCTCCGGAGAAAGATTGGGTTTTTGGCCTCCCTTGTTATGACAGCCACTCATATTGCAGCTGGCATTAAATATCGGGATGATGTCATTTGAAAATGACATTTCACCCACATCTCCCACAGACTCTACTGGAAGAACTTCATCGTAATAGCATGAATTCATAATTATTAAAATCATGCTTAGAAGCCCACCGGTTAATAATGTTTTGCTATTCTTCATGATTGCTTTTTTCAATTAGTTTAATAAAAGATAGATCGCTCGTTGACGAATCTTTCTTTGCTTACTTCTTGAATTTCAAAACCAGGTTTGGTTTGATTGAGTGAGCAATCTGAGCATTTTCAAAAATGGCAAAACCAAAATACTGATCGGTCAATGAAGAGAAGTCTACATCATACGTATCTCCTGTAGTAAGTTTTCTCTTAAATTCCATTGTCCATTTACCATTGGCCCATAGTGCTTTGCAAGTAATATCACCTTGTGTGCCACCATAACCAGCGTCTTTCAAGGTAAGTCCGGCAATTCCTTTAGGCGCTGCGTTTGCTCCGGCTCTCTGATAGCCTGTGTCAGTATTGGGATCTATTGTGCTGCCGCCATCCAACGTAAGCACTCCATTTGCATCTACTGCCGTTACTAGTTTTGCGGTGCCGGCTGTAATTTCAGAATCCAGAATCCAATAATTGTTGGTTCTATTAGGAATCACATATTTTGGAACGCTTACAACAGCAGTGCCATTGTTTAGCGATTGCGTGTTATTAACATACACATCGGTGCCACCAACATCACTCTTCCTTCCGTTTGGATAGGAATTATCCTGATACTGATCATGGATTTGGTTTCCTGCATTCACGCCACCCCGCACTGATTTCCAATGCCACATGTCAATCTTTTCAGTAGTAAAATTCGTAAAGTGTCTGCTCGAGCCATCGGCAGCAGGTAAGCCTGTATGACAAGACTTATAACAAGTTGCGCTATTCCAGTCTAATACAGAACTGTTGATATTCCATAGCATCGACATCTTGTCTTCGTAAAAAGGTTTTCTGGTGCTTCCACCATTGGTGGCTGCGTCAAAGTCATACGTGCCTTTTTCTTGTGCCCATTTTTTTGTGGTAGGGTTAAAATACCATGGATTGCGCTCATATGATTGTGTTGGGTCTGCCCATTCCGCGAGGAAATAGATGTTTTCATTATCATATACTGATCTCAGTTTTACACTCGGAATGATGTTTCCGGTATATCCTCTGAATACATCACCCGTAACATCAGGCACTACTGTACTAAATTCAAGAATGGGGCTGTTTTCCCAAAGAGCATCAATAGTTCCGTCAACCGTAGGTGCAGCCGTAACAGGCATTGATAGCAGGTCTGTGCCACTGTTCACTACTTGTTGTTCTTCAATAATTTGATCTTCATTCGTGCAACTGCTGAGATCAAACATCATCCTGCCAACCACTGCCAGAGAGAGGATGAAAATTATTCGTGTTGTGCGTTTCATATGATTTAGGTTAGGTTATAGAAAAAAGTATTGGTATAACATTTTGTTAAATAGATGTTAATAATCACTCAATGTTAGTTTTGTTATTTTTCTAGTAACATGATTTTCAAACACGATAGATGATGATTTTGATCATGAATACACTCCATCAACAGGTTAATAATCTCTTAACCCTGTCTATCAATTATTATCTTATTGCATTCCTCTCAGCTCTCGTTCAAGTTCCAGATCATAAATAGCCATATGATCTACCCAGATATAATCAGGGTGTTCATAATCTGTATTCACAATGACGCCCACCACCAAAACCAGGTACCTAAAATGAGTTTCGCCTAACGGGTAGTTGAGAATTCGCTTTTCTGATTCTTTGTAAATAAGTCTTGTAAGCGCTACCAATGGGTCTTTTGCCTTCAGTATTTCCTTTTTATGCTGCAGCACCAATTGCTCAATAACTTCTTCCTGAAAATCTTCACCATGAGGAATCATTTTCACAATGCCTTCAGGTGATTTCAGTTTATCAAGCGCTTGCTGCAGCGCTCCGCAACATGCAGTTGTTTCGTGTTGTCCCTCCCGCAGTACTCTTCCCCATCCATCTTCTTTGGAAAAACCAATGTGTGAACCGACAAAAATTAACGCAGCCCCCTTTTCTGGAACATGATGCGCAAAGGCATTGTAGCCGGTGATGCCTGTGAATGGTAAACCAGCCAGGCCGCCTAAATTAAACGGTCCCTTAAGTTTATAATTTTCGAAAGGAGTTTTAGTGTTAATAATATCATCTGTGCAGGATGATTGACCTAGTAAAATATTTTCCTGCGGTATGTTATGCACAGTATATAAAAAGAACAGAAGCGAATGGGTGTACTCATCAAAACGCACTGCCTGTGGAAACACTTTTTGAATGGATATTTGTAAC
>JALOMN010000433.1 GCA_025455445.1 Cyclobacteriaceae bacterium | reverse complement strand
GTAATGGTGCCGTCTCCTTTTATCTGCGCAAAGTCGCGGGTGCGTCTGAGCAAATTATTTGCAATGCGTGGGGTGCCTCTGCTTCTGCGGGCAATTTCAAATGCGGCATCATCCACAATAGGCGTGGTTAATATATCTGCCGATCGTTTTACAATTTTGGTAAGCAATTCAGCATCATAATATTCCAGTCGTGCATTAATGCCAAAGCGCGCGCGCAAGGGTGAAGTCAGCAACCCCGCTCGTGTGGTAGCTCCAATTAGGGTAAATGGATTTAATGAAATTTGAACTGACCGTGCGTTGGGTCCCGAATCGAGCATAATGTCAATGCGATAATCTTCCATCGCAGAGTAGAGGTATTCTTCTACTACCGGATTCAGGCGATGGATTTCATCAATGAAAAGCACATCACCTGTTTCAAGGTTAGTGAGTAAGCCGGCCAGATCGCTGGGTTTATCCAACACCGGACCAGAAGTTATTTTAATGCTTGAACCTAGTTCGTTGGCGATAATAAAAGATAAGGTTGTTTTGCCTAATCCGGGTGGGCCATGAAGCAGCACATGGTCAAGCGATTCACCGCGCTGTTTGGCAGCCGACACAAAAACTTTTACATTATCCACCACCTTTTGTTGCCCGGTGAAATCCTGAAATGAAAGCGGCCTTAACGCTTTCTCAAACTCCTTTTCGGTTGAATTCAGGCTTTCGCCATCTCCTTTTAAATAATCTTCACGCATAAATTTTCTGCTCTGAAAGTTACGTAAATAAACTGCTAAAACAGTTTTAATCGACTGAACATGCTTCTAAATTGCGTCCGCAAATTTTTTTATACATGGACAACCGTTGGAAAAACGCATTGTATTCACTGCTACTGATTGCTGCCGTATTTTTTGTTTACCAGTGGCGTAACCGCGAATCAACCACGCCTATCCGCATAGAAGGTGAAACCATGGCTACCACCTATCATATCACTTATTTTGATTCACAGCAACGCAACTTTAAAGCCGAAGTAGATTCAATTCTTGTTTTGGTCAATCAATCAATCAACAATTATAATCCTGCCTCTGACATTTCACTGTTCAATAAATCACAAACCGGATATCGTTTTAACAATCCTTTTTTCAGGCCACCCATTGAAGTTGCCTTCGAGGTATTTACCGATTCGGAAGGAGCGTTTGATCCTACAGTGATGCCGCTGGTAAATTTATGGGGCTTTGGTCAGCAGAAGGTGATTCGTCCGGATAGTTCAAAAATAGATTCTATCAGAGGTTTTATTGGTTTTGACAAAATCCGTTTCAACAAGGACAGTATATGGAAATCAGATCCCCGCACCCAGCTTGATTTTGGTGGCATTGGTCAGGGATATGGTGCAGATGTGATTACTGACTTTTTAAAATCAAAAGGCATAAAAAATATGCTGGTTGAATTAGGCGGTGAGGGTATGGCTGTTGGAAAAAATCTTCAATCCGGTAAGCCGTGGGAGTTAGGTATTCTGGATCCCAATTCCACACGCGACAATCAGTATTTTAAAGCCTACATTGCCCTAACCGATAAATCATTCACTACCTCAGGAAATTATTTTAACTATCGCGAAGTAGACGGAAAAAAGTACTCACATACCATAGATCCCTTTACTGGAAACCCAGCCACACGCGCCTTGTTAAGCGCATCAATTTTCGCAGAGAATGCAACTCTTGCCGATGCCTGGGGCACCGCCCTGATGGTAATGGGGCATGAGAAGGCAATAGAAATTTTAAAGAAGCATCCGGAAATAGATGCATTTCTGATATACTCAACCAATGATGGATTAGCTACCTTTACCACCGAAGGAATTGCTCCATTTATAAAGATTCAACCCTGAGCTGGTATTTTTAAGTATGACCATCAAACTACTTGTACTTTTTTTAACTCCCTTGCTGGCTGGCTTGCTGGTGTATACGGTGCCATCTTCCCGGGGAAGTAATTTCCGGTTAATACTGGTCTTTGCCGGCTCCTACCTTTTTGCTATCACAGTTACCCATATACTACCGGAATTATATATTAAGAATGAGCATGTTGAGCTTATTGGCTTATTCGTGCTGGCTGGATTTTTTCTGCAGCAATTGTTGGAATATTTCACTTCTGGTGTGGAGCACGGTCATATTCATTCACATGAAAGCCATGGTCATGAACATGCTCACCCTCATGCACACACGCATTCGCACACCCATGAAACAGTATCTGCTATAGTGTTGCTTTCAGCTTTATGTGTGCACGCATTTCTGGAAGGTAGTATGTTGGCTCAGCCTGCTACCATGGGTATGGGCTATGATGTAAATGCTATCTTATTAGGTATTGCGCTGCATCGCGCTCCCGCTGCCTTTGCCTTGATGACGGTTCTTTCCGCACAACTGCATTCCAAAACCAAAGCAATACCTTATTTGGTTGTATTTTCAATTGCGGCACCTGTCGGTTTACTCATCAGTACGTATTTTGTAGAAAGTGAAGTCTTGTCTGACACGGCATTAATTTATCTCTATGCACTGGTATGCGGTAATTTTTTGCATATCTCCACTACCATCGTTTTTGAAAGCAGCCCGGAGCATCGCTTCCATGCCAAAAAACTCGCGGTAGCGATAATA
>JALOMN010000432.1 GCA_025455445.1 Cyclobacteriaceae bacterium | reverse complement strand
GGATCGCCCATCAGATCTTTGCGGTTTCCGTTGGTGGGATCACCATGGCCACCCGTACTGGCAATGCCTTTGCCTGCAGTAAATATTCGTGGCCCTATCACCACACCCTGGTTGATTGCATTTCGCAACGCAATGTTCACACCTGTGCCTCCACAATCACGCACAGTGGTAAAACCGGCCATTAGATTTTTCTTTGCGTAAATGGTTGACTGAAAGGCAATGTCTGCCTCATTTTGTGTGAATCTCTTCACCAGGCCATCTTTGCTCGTTTCACTTTCAATGTGTACGTGCATATCAATTAAGCCAGGCATTACAGTCTTTTTACTCAGGTCGATTACCTTATCTTCTTTGCCTGCTTTCGTAAACCCTTTATCAACTGAAATAATTTTATTTCCATCCACTACAATCGTAACCTGCGATTGTGCGTCTTTGGATTTTCCGTTGATGAGGGTGCCGCAATGTATAAGTGTGCGCTGTGCCAGGGTGCTGAAGCTTGCACACAATAAACCGAGAAAGAAAAGCTGTTTTTTCATGATGATCATAACTTAATATGACACCATGATAGTCAATTTATTGATAGAATCAATTCGTAATTAGATAGCTGGCTGTTATCTTTTTTAACGAATCAATTTCTTCTGGTGTCATCACCTCACTTTTAGCCGATAGCATAAATTCCCCGACCACTTCTTTTTTGTATCCCAACTTTTCCATCATGCTGCCGCAGAATTTTATTTCGGGCTGATAAAGCTTTTCATCCAGTTTCATTAACTGAAATAATGACAGGGCAAAGTTGAATTTCTGATCAGCCGTTAACTTGTCAGGCATAATCAACTCATGTTGATTATAAAAAAGGGTTTCCACCGATGACTCCGGAAAACCATGGGCCATTCCTATTTTTTTTATAAATGTCTTTTCCCTTTCTGCCATGCTTCCATCTATCATGGCCAGGTTCACCAGCATTTTAAGTTGCTCCAGAATGATCATATCAGGTATAATTTATTTCTGCAATTTAACAGGCACAAGTAAATTTAATCCAAATTGAATACCTTTCCTTATCTGCAACACGCAAATAACAAATGAATTTTCTGGCGCATTTATATCTTTCCGGAGATGATCCTGAAATTATGGTGGGCAACTTCATTGGTGACTTTGTGAGAGGAAGAAACCTACACGAACAATTCAAACCAAAAATTGCATTAGGCATCGAACTTCACCGGCAGATTGATGAATTCACTGACCGTCACGCAGTAGTGCTGGAGAGTAAAAAAAGACTGCGCGCCAAATACCGCCATTATGCACCTGTTATTATAGATGTTTTTTATGATCATTTTCTGGCAGTGCATTGGCCCTCATTTCATGCTCAGCCTCTTTCTGATTTTGCAACCTTTGCTTATTTACAACTTGAAAATCATCAACCGATGCTGCCAGCGCGGGTAGTGCAAATGATGCCGTATATGATTCGGGGTAACTGGCTGGTGAACTATGCAAAAACAGAAGGCATTCATCGGGCACTTACAGGTATGTCGCGGAGAACACCATATGATTCAAAAATGGATGAAGCTGTGCACGACCTTGAAAAGTACTACACTGAATTTGAAAAGGAGTTCAATATTTTTTTTCCGGAACTAAGAGCCATGTGTGAATTGTTTCTCGCGGCTAACCTAAAATAAGAGATGCCGGATTCCAGTTTCCTGATTACAGGAATCCGAAATCCGGCATCGGGAATCAAATACTATTTTACTTCTATAGTCGTTTCACTGCTTTCGGTGCCGTTGATAAACTTAAGTTTATATTTTCCTTTACCTGCATATTTTAGCTTTGGTGATGCCGGTTCGGACTTTGTTTTCCCTTTAGCTGGTGCTGAAAGTTCATTAATTTTCAAATCCCATGTAAGCGAATGAAAACCAATTGATGCATTCGCACTGAGTGTTCGCACCAGCGTATTTTTTTCATCATACACTTCCACTTTTACTTCGGCTGCCGGCTTACCTACATAATATAAAACCGAAACCTCAGGAGTATTTTCTCTAGACCATGCAAATTGTTTTTGTCCCCATCGCTCACTATAACGAATGCTTTCTGTTGAATATACGAGGATCGATTTCTTTGTGTCTTTCAAAGCCTGTAGCGGTTTCACATCCGCTACAAATACGCTTCGCCCGTGTGTACCAACCACCAATTCATTTTCGCGCGGATGCACAATCATATCGTAACTGGAGACATTGAGCATTTTGTTAAAGAAGTGCCAGGTGGTGCCATGATCCAGGCTCACGTAAGTTCCATAATCAAGACCCGCATAAAGTAAATCGACATTTACTGGATCCTGTATGATTACATTCGCTACTGATTCGGGCAAATCACCTTTTATGTTTTTCCAGGTTTTACCAAAATCATTACTCTCATAGAGATAGGTTTTGAATTCATCGTTGCGATAACCATTCATTGAAACAAAAACCGTAGCAACATCGTGCGGAGAAGCGAACACGCTGCTCACCCAGCGATCCGAAGGTAACCCCTGGTTAATTGCATCCCAGCTTCCTCCACCATTTCTGCTTACCCAAAGATTTCCATCATCGGTACCTGCATAGAGTAAACCAAATTGCAGTGGTGATTCTT
>JALOMN010000431.1 GCA_025455445.1 Cyclobacteriaceae bacterium | reverse complement strand
TCACAAGACTTGCTGTATAAGATGTAAACGAAATAGCTCATAACAAAAAAGCCCCACTATTGTGGAGCTTTTTTCGGGGTAAGTCGCATTGAGACTGACGATCTTGGCGCTTAAGCACCACGCGATACCGTTATTCCAATATCGGAGAGAAATCTTTGTGCGCCTCTGGATTTGATTTTCTTTTCGAGCATCATTGCTTCTGAGCGAGTGGCGAGATCTGATTTCCATACGAGCGACCAAGGGATGCAAGATTTAATCGATTTGGTTTCGCCCAAGTTATGTTCTGCAAGTCTGTTGTCGAGATTTTGAGTCTGACCTGTATAGAACTTATCACAAGACTTGCTGTATAAGATATAAACGAAATAGCTCATAACAAAAAAGCCCCACTATTGTGGAGCTTTTTGTCGGGGTGGCCAGATTCGAACTGACGATCTCTTGGTCCCAAACCAAGCGCGATACCGGGCTACGCTACACCCCGAGAAAATATTTCACCTAGATTCGTATTCTGCGATCTTGGCGCCTGAGCGCCACGCGATACCGGGCTAAGCTAAACCCCGAGAAAAATTCTTTGCCTAGATTCGTATTCTGCGATCTTGGCGCCTGAGCGCCACGCGATACTGGGCTAAGCTATACCCTGAATTTGTTAAATCGGCCGCGAAGATATGAAAACATCTTTAACAACCTACTATTTGTGATCCCGGCTGGAATCGAACCAGCAACCTGCTGCTTAGAAGGCAGCTGCTCTATCCAATTGAGCTACGAGACCAAAATAAAAAACAACAAGCGGAGAAGGGGGGATTCGAACCCCCGGTACGGTTTAACCCGTACGACAGTTTAGCAAACTGCTGGTTTAAGCCTCTCACCCACCTCTCCAAAAACAATTCCCCATTGAAATCAAATTCTCAAAAAAGGAGTGCAAATATAATGGCAACTCGCTTAATGCGCCTCATTTTCTGATTTTTTTTAGAACTAAAAATTAATTAGCCTGCCCTTCAACTATTTAGATCGTATCAGTGAACCTGTCAACGATGCAAAAGCACCTACCAACCCGCCAAGTAAAAAAGTTAAGAGCAATGAATTGACAGGGAGCAATTGATTGAGCTTCACGGTTAATATTGAATCGGTTGAAAAATCAATATAAATAGCAAATCCTAACCATAATAGCCCAACACCAAGAAATCCAGCAATAAATGAAGTAATGCCTTTGTTGCCAATCAGGAATGAAACTAAAAATACACCAATGGCCATTGTCCACCAGGGAAGAAAGGACTGAAGTAATAACGAAATGATTATCACTAAAACTATGTGAATCAGGAATTTCATTTTTATTCAGGTTTAAGTGTTACGGTTGTGAGTATTGATTTCATTTTGGTGGGCTCAGCATAAAACTGAAAGGGTATATAATTTCCCGTTGCCCAGTATTGAGTCATATTATTATAGTAGTGACTTCCAGGATTACCTGATTGTCCGCCTGGATATACTCCCCACGCTTTTACTTTTGTTTTTTCAAGACTCACTACCATGCGCCAGCTGGGGCCGTGTGTGCGCGAAGAGGCGTTTACTATATCGTGATTTCCACCATGCTCCACTTTAGTACTAAATGCTGGAAGACCTTGCAATAAATGACCAATAAAAGTGTCTTTGTAATCAGCCCATCGTGGGTCTTTACCTTTTTCAACTTTCCATTCTTCAATTTTTTCTATACCATTTTTGAAGGCTAGCCTCACCACATCCTGCGCGTTTTCTTTTTTAGATGTTTCGATGATGTCGAAAAAGGAGAGGTTTGGTTTTTCTTTAATCAGTCGGATGGTCGTATACGTGCTCGGGTCATCAAGTGCAATTTTGCTGGTAAAAATTTCGTCCCATATCATAGGATGCAAGGCGTCCCACCAGGCTTCGTAATAAGAGGCTCCCAGCGAATTGATATCATTTTCGTAATTCCATTCCGATAAAATTTTAAATGCTTTACGTTGCTGTTCGTTGAGTGCACCGGTATCCAGCATTTGTAAAAAATAAGGAAGACTTTCTGCGGCTTTCAGATTGTAGTCGTCAAACTGAAGTTCCATCATATCACGCGGTGTTACATCCGACATTTCAGAAAGTAATTTATTAATTCTGCGGTTGCGATAGGCTTCGAAGCTTGAGGCATGCACATAATAAGGGTAAGAGTTATCTACCGGATATTGATTCGCAGAGCTAACAAATCCCCGGGCTGGATTTTTATATTGCGCATTATGTTCATTAGGAATAAAAGCCTGCCATTCCTGTGAGGTTAGTGAGCCATCCAACACATATTTACCTTCTTCCGGTCTGCGTACAGGATATTTTCCCTGAATGCGCATGGCTACATCTCCGCTTACCGAGGCGAAAACAAAATTCTGCGCTGGTGATGAATAATGATCAAGTGCATCCAGGTAATCTTTGTGATTTTTTGCGCGATTCAGTTTATAAAATGTCAACACTTCTTCAGATGGATCGTGTGCTATCCATCGGAATGCATAATGATTTAATTCATTATCACCATGAAAACTGGCATCATGCACTACAGGACCATGATGCGTATAGGTGACGGTATCGTAAAAAGGGTTTTCGCCTTTAATCGAAATTTTCTCAATCA
>JALOMN010000430.1 GCA_025455445.1 Cyclobacteriaceae bacterium | reverse complement strand
ATTGCTCCATTTTTTAAATGTGATAGTTGGGTAAGTTCTCCGGGCTCATTAAAAAATCCGGGCAATAATTTTGATTTGCCGGTGGCAAAACTAAAATGGATAACGACCGGTCTGAAATTAAAATAGCCCCCTATTAATATTGCCTGATTAGTAATTACAAATTCAGAGGGCGTGAAAGGTATAATGTTTCTTATTTTATAAGGCTGAGCGTAAAAGGAAGTAGGTATTATTTTCATATGATTTAACAAGACTTATTCGGCTTGCTTTTTCAATATTGATATAGCCGCGCCAGTTTGTATTTAGTGTGGTATCGAGCTTCGTGATTTCTATGCGGTCGCTGACTTTCGCGTAAGCTCTGCGATAGATAAGCACTCCCTCCTGATCGAGCACCGTAACTTTGGGGGCATCGTCTCCTTGCTGCGAATATAAAAGCATTTCATAGCGGTCGGTCTGCAGCAGCTGGGCCTGCACCTGCACAGCAAATAGAACCGCAAATATGGTTTTAGTCCACACTGATTTTATTGATATAGAATACATCACGGTGCGATGTGTCTGAATCCTGGCTAAGAATTTTAATTCGCTGATAACCCCAGATAAACATGTGGTTACTATACCAATGGCGAACAAAACTGTCTTCTGTATCGGTGCGTATGATTTCTTCAGGATTATCAATTGTAAGGGTAAGTGTATCACTTTCAATCTGCCCATCAATGTTGCCCCGCGTAAATAGCACTTCTTTCTCCTTTTTGTATGCCATTGTTACATTTCCATTGTTAACCAGAAAATCAGAAGTTTGTTCCACACCATTTGATTTTTTATCCCGCAATGTCATCGAATAATCGCTTACCAAATTTCCATTTTTATCAAACAGAATAACGGCTGCATTCAGAATTTTTGTTTCTCCTGCTTGCACGGATGAGCTATTATATTGATACGGTCTGTTATAATAGCGGGTAGAAAATGGATTATAGCCATAAGGAGAATATCCGCCATAATAATTCGGATAATAGTAGTCCCATAAATCGTTTGTATTGATACTACTGGTTGGCTGATAAACTTCTGTTAAAAGAGCATAACCATCTGGCTTTTCATCCAGTCTCATAATAGAGGAATATGCTTTGAATTCCGGAATTGTTCCGGCTGCTTTTGCCTCCATGGATCGTTGTTTCAGTTTCGCTGCTTTTTTTGGTGATTGATAAGTAAGAAAATTAGCGAGCTGTCCGTAGTCATAATAGTTTATGGTTTGTTTATTAAACGGATCTGCCAACACGGAATAGATACCTGTGGCAGAGCGTGAGGTATTGCCGGTGGTCCAGGTGCCAGTAATAAACAGGTCGTCATTGATCAATGTGCTGGTCATTCCGGAAAGAATCGTTCTGTTCAAGTCGAGTTCAACTATATTTTCTAATAGCAATGCTCCTGTTGAATCGAAGGTTTTTAAAATTAATCGCTTTTGTAATTTATTTTTCTGATCAAGAATAAGTGCATTAAAGGTATTATTTACGTTTGCGCGTAAATCAAGCAATTCAGAGTTTGAAGCAAAAAATCCGGGTACAATCTTCAGGTTTTCTGTGGCCAGATCGTGAATTAATATGGCAGGTTCGCTATTCACATATCCACCCAGCACGATTACATTTTGCAACACATCCAGATGGGTAATTTTGAATGACACTTCTTGTTTGATGCTATATCTTTTTATTTCCTGGTTTATTCTGTGAATAGCAAATAAATTTAAATCGCTGGCTTCATGTTCGCTTGTCCGGTATAAAATATAAATCCAGTCATTGTTATATTCATATCCAACCAGGCGTAATCTTGATTCAATATCCATTTGTAATGACCAGGTTTCTTTAAGATCGGTATCCAATGCAATTACTTCCCATAGTTGTTTCCCATCCTGATATTTATCCGTATTCCGAACCAGGGCGATACCATTTTCTTCCATAGAAATCACGATGAATTCCGGATCTGAGGTTTTTTGTTCGCGTTCATAGCGGCCATCCAACTTAATCTGAGCATAAGAAATAGTTGTAAATGCGCATATCATGCATATCAAAAGAACTTTCAATGGGTGATATCGTGAATTGAGGTTGATCATAATTTACTTTTCGCCCATGCCAATCACAATATCAAATTCTTCTGGTTTAACGGGTTGAACGGATAAGCGACTGTTTTTAACGAGTACCATATTGCTCAGGCGTTTGTCTTTTTTAATGTCAGCCAGATTTACGGGTTCTTTTAATTTTTTTAGAGGTTTAATTTCAACGGCCTCCCAGACGGCATCTTTCGGGTCGGCAAAATGCTCACGGGTAATTTGAGCAATACCAATCACCGATTTATCATCCATACTATGATAGATTAATGCCATATCACCTTTTTTCATCTCCTTAAGATTATTGCGTGCCTGGTAGTTTCGCACCCCATCCCACACGGTTTTCTTATCGCGCACCAAATCATCCCACGAAAATGTGCTGGGTTCTGTCTTCATCAACCAATACTTCATGTCAGAAAGTTTTTTAAACGTAATTTTTCAATGCTAAATAATAACCTTTGAAAGTAACTAAAATAGCAATTTGTATTTGTATTTTTCTGAGGTTTCAGGCAAATGAATAGCAAATGAAAATTCTGATACTTCGGTTTTCCTCGATAGGCGACATTGTGCTTACCACACCGGTAATAAGAACGCTGAAAACACAATTGGAAGATGTTGAGATTCATTATGCTACCAAACAGAATTACCGTGCAATTTTAGACCATAACCCCTACATCGATAAACTGTTCTTATTGCAAAATAGTTTGACTGCACTCATCAGTCAGCTTAA
>JALOMN010000056.1 GCA_025455445.1 Cyclobacteriaceae bacterium | reverse complement strand
TACCGGGTTCAACAGAATCAAAAATTGAGTTAAAAGAAATATAAATAACAGTAAGAAGCGCAACCGAAGCGGCTATGCGCAATGGCCAGAACCACTCGCCTCTGCGTTGTTTGCCTTTAATTTTTTTATCAAGTTCTTTTAGATCAGATGAAAACTCCTCTTCAGAAATTAAAGAAGCTCCCTCCAGCGCATCGGCAAGAAATGGATCACTCAATGCCTTTTTTTCTAAGGCATGCTCTTCAGCAGGTGTCATTTCTCCTCTTTTATATTTCTCAATATCGTTTTCCCAATCAGTCATTTTGCTCAAGGCAGGTTTTCAGGTTTCTTTTTCCGTTTTGTATATAACTTTTTACATGATTCAAATCAAAACCAGTAGCGTGCGAAATTTCTTTGTAACATTTTTCCTGCAGATAAAACAGTGTAACGCATTTCTTTTGTTCGGCATTGAGTGTTTCTATGCACCTTTCAAGTTTAATTAAATTTTCTTCCAGTGCCGGCTCATCTTCTGGATGCAATAAATATTGATTTTCCATACGCCCCAGCTCTAATTCTACTGTGAATTTACCTTTTCCGGCCCGAATTTGCATTAAGCAGTGATTACGGGTGGTGGTATAGAGCCAGCTTTTAAAATGCCCGATTTCGTGTGATTTGAGTGTGGAATTCAACTTTTCAAAAAGTTGCATAACCGCATCTTTGGCGTCATCGCGATTGCGCAGGTATTTTAAACACACACCGTATACCAAAGATTGATATCGTGTGAAAAGCTCTCCGACAAGAGCAAGATCCCCTGTGGTTTTATACCGGGTAAGTAATTCCTGATCGCTCAACGCCATAAACAATCCTTCAAGTTAAAATAATTTAAATTGTTTTATGGAATGTATGTGTGGGCAGCATCATAGAGCTAAATAAAAAATAAACTTTATGAAAACACTTCTCACACTATTAATTGCCCTGGCATTGATGGCCTCGGGCAAAATTGCTTCAGAGGAAAGAACAGTCAGCGGCACTGTTACTTCAGCGGATGATGGCAGCCCGATACCCGGGGTAAACGTGGTATTAAAAGGAACTTTAACCGGAACGGTAACGGATGCGCAGGGATTTTATTCATTAAATGTTCCGCTGCAAAATGGAACACTGGTTTTTGCATTCATCGGATACCAGACTAAAGAAATCGCTATTGGCAAGCATCCTATCATTAATGTAGCGCTGCAGCAAGATGTTCAGGAGTTGCGTGAAGTAGTCGTAACGGGTTATGCGCTGCAGGGGAAAGTTGCAGGTGTGCGTATTCGTGGAAATTCTAGTAAGAAGTATGAGATGAATGCGGTACCTGCCCAGGATGGCTATTGGCAGCAACCAGTTCACAACACGGAAGAATATGATGCTATCAATGAAAACATTTTTCATGACGCACAAAAAAATCCATTGTCCACTTTTTCAATTGATGTGGATGCAGCCTCGTACAGCAACTTGCGCAGATATATTAATGGAGGTCAGCGCCCACCCAAAGACGCAGTGCGCATTGAAGAAATGATTAATTATTTCAATTACGAGTACCCACAACCAAAGGGTGAAGATCCATTTTCCATAAACACAGAGATTTCTGTTGCCCCCTGGAATCCACAACATAAACTTGTGCAAATTGGTCTTCAGGGCAGGGTAATAGCTAAAGACAAATTACCAGCATCTAACCTGGTATTTTTAATTGACGTATCCGGTTCAATGAATGAGCCCAGTAAACTACCCTTGTTAAAATCTTCATTCAAAATGCTGGTAAATCAATTGCGTGATCAGGATCGTGTAGCCATTGTAGTATATGCAGGGGCCGCAGGTTTGGTGTTGCCTTCCACACCTGGCTCGGAGAAGAAAAAAATTATGGAAGCACTTGAAAACCTGCAGGCCGGAGGCTCAACTGCCGGTGGTGCAGGCATCAGGTTGGCCTATGAGATAGCAAAGCAACACTTAAAAGAAGAAGGGAACAACCGTGTGATATTAGCGACAGACGGAGATTTTAATGTGGGCGAGTCCAGTAATGCTGCGATGGAACGATTGATAGAGGAAAAGAGAAAAGAAGGAATACTTCTTACTGTGTTAGGTTATGGCATGGGCAATTATAAAGACTCGAAAATGGAAACACTTTCTAATAAGGGCAATGGCAATTATTTCTATATCGATTCCATTTTAGAGGCACAGAAGGCGCTGGTGAATGAATTTGGCGGCACACTTTTCACCATAGCGAAAGATGTTAAGTTGCAGGTAGAATTTAATCCTGCGCGAGTAAAAGCGTATCGTTTGATTGGATATGAAAACAGAATGTTGCGCGCTGAAGATTTTAATGATGATAAAAAAGATGCGGGCGAATTAGGCGCGGGTCATACCGTAACGGCCCTTTACGAAATCATTCCAACCGGCATTCAAAGTGAATTCAGCAACATAGATGAATTAAAATATCAAAAGAATTCGATAACGGCATCTGCCGAAGGTACGCAGGAGATCATGACGATAAAGTTCCGTTATAAAAAACCAGAAGGTACAACCAGCAAACTAATCGTACACCCGCTTGTTGATAAAAATGTCAGTCTAAAGAATACTTCTGAAAATTTTCGTTGGGCAACAGCAGTGGCAGCATTTGGTATGATATTAAGAGAATCTGAGTATGTAAAGGATTTTGCATGTAATGATGTGATCCATCTGGCCAATTCAGCGAAAGGTGTGGATGAGAATGGATATCGGATTGAATTTATCAACCTGGTTAAATCCTTTGAAACCACCTATACCAAGTAGAATGACTTGTTGTTGTAAGAGCCTGCTAAACAATATGTTTTGCAGGCTTTTTTATTAACCTATATTCTTTTGGTAAGCAGCATAAATAAGGTGAAATTTAAGGTCGAATTATAATCACATGGTAAAGATTAGCGCGGTTATTATTGCGTATAACGAAGAGAAGAATATCGGTAAATGCATCGATTCACTTTACCCGGTTGCCGATGAAATTGTAGTAGTAGATTCCTTTTCTACAGATGCCACTCTTGAGGTCTGCATAGCGAAAGGAGCAAAAGTGGTACAGCATGAATTTATCAGTCATATCGACCAAAAAAACTTTGCTGTTTCACAAGCGTCACACGATGTGATTCTTTCGCTTGATGCAGATGAATATCTTTCTAAAGAATTAATAAGGTCAATTCTGAACGTAAAGGAAACTTGGCCATGCGATGCCTACAGTATGAACAGGCTCTCAAGCTACGCAGGTAAATGGATGCATGTAGGTGCGTGGTCGCCCGACACAAAACTTCGGTTGTGGAATCGGAACGTTGGTAGCTGGGGGGGGAATAATCCGCACGACAAAGTTATATTGCATGATGCTAAAACCAAGGTGAAACATTTACGCGGTGTGATCTATCACCGGGCATATGAAAATGCTGCTGCCTTCCTTGCCAAAGTACAATCGTACTCTGATATTTTTGCACATGAAAATCGTTATAAGGTAAAGAGCAGTGCTTTCAAAGTATTTTATAAGTCTGCTTATTCTTTCTTTTTCAATTTCTTTGTGAAATTGGGAATATTAGGTGGATTTGAAGGAGCGATGATTGCTATTTCCAATACCAACTATACGTTCTATAAATATGCAAAGCTACATGAAGCAAACCGCCAGCTTCGCACGTCACTAATTATAACTACTTATAACAGGCCAGACGCACTCGAATTGGTATTGATGAGTGTGATGAAACAAATACAGTTTCCGGATGAAGTAATTGTAGCCGATGATGGGTCAGGTGAAGAGACCAGGCAACTTATCGAGCGCTTTAAAAAATACTTTCCTGTAACACTCATTCATTGCTGGCATGAAGATATCGGATTCAGGCTTGCCGCAATCCGAAACAAAGCCATTAATATGGCATCCGGTGAATATTTAATTATGATTGACGGAGATATTGTGTTGCCGCCTGGGTTTATCCAGGAGCATAGACGTAATGCATGGAAGAGACAGTTTATTCAGGGCTCGCGGGTATTGCTGCAGGAATCTAAAACAAAAGAAATGTTAAATGGTAAAAAGCTTACTATAGGTTTTTTTGATTCCGGAATTGATAACCGCTTAAATGTTTTAAAAAGCAGATTCTTGTCATCTCTCTTTTCCTATTACCGAACAGGTCATCATCAAGTGCGCGGTGCTAACCTTTCATTCTGGAAAGAAGATGTGATGAATGTGAATGGATTCAATGAAGACTTTGCAGGTTGGGGGCGAGAGGATTCTGAGTTTGTTGTGCGGATGAACAATGCGGGCATCCGAAGAAAGCATTTGAAGTTTGCTGGCTTTGGTTATCATCTTTATCATAAAGAGCATTCGCGTAAGCAATTGGCGGCCAATGAAGCTGTACTTGCCCGCACACTGGAATTAGGACTAATACGCTGTGAAAATGGCATTACTAAAAATTCTCAGGTTACCATATGAAACAAGCAGTAATGGTTCCATTTGGCAGAAGTTCAATGTGGAGTTCCTGGATAGTAAACTCAGCGAATCGACCTTTCGATGTGGTATTACTTACCTATCATGAGCCTACTTCCATAAAAGGTCTGGAGATGAACTCACCTCATTATCAGGTTCTCGATTTGCATGATTTTAAATGGGTAATGATTCAGAATCTCTTTACACAATCACCTGAGTGGCTTGATAAGTATGATTATTTCTTCTTCGTGGATGATGATATAGAAATAACAGAAGAAGGCATCATTTCACTTTTTCAATTATGCAGTCACCATCAATTATTATTAAGTCAGCCGGTGCTTACACGTGATTCGTATAAAAGCTGGCGGGTATTGCGAAAGAAATATATTGCAGGCATTCGTTATCTGAGCACGGTTGAGTTGATGTGCCCCGTGATGCACCGCGATGCTATCCGTAAATTATTATCTACCTTCAGTCTGAATCAATCTGGATGGGGAATTGATATTTTATGGGGTAATCTGTTAAGAAAGGAATATGGCAACTATCGCATAGCCGTGTTTGACCAGATATCAGCGCGACACACCAAACCAGTAGGGAAAGGGGAACTTTATAATAAGCTTGGCAAAACTGCGGTAGAGGAGCGGGATGAAATTTTTCACACCTATCACCTACCTGAAACGAAAATATTTGAATTACCAGTTCCTGAGAACAGTTTTCTGGAAAAGAGAAAAAGCTACTTCAAAATCAGAAAATGGCTTAAAGAAAATGAATTCATCGCATGACTTCTTCACTTTATGTTAATAACATAATGAATTATGAAAAGGCATCACATAAACTCGTAATTCCTGGATAATGAAGGTTGCTGGTTTTACAATTGCCCGTAATGTGATCAAATATGATTATCCGATCGTAGAAGCAATCACTTCCATACTTCCCTTATGTGATGAATTTATTGTGGCAGTTGGAAAATCTGAAGACGCCACGTTAGAAGTGATTAGAAGTATACCTTCTGATAAAATTAAAATAATAGAGACAATATGGGATGATGCCTTGCGCGCAGGGGGAAGAACCTTTGCCATTGAAACGGACAAAGCTTTTCAGGCTGTCTCATCAGATGCTGACTGGTGTTTCTATATTCAGGCAGATGAAGTGCTGCATGAAAAATATTTTAATGTAGTGAAACAGGCAATGCTTCAATATAAAGATGATTTGTCAGTGGATGGCTTGCTCTTTAACTACAAACACTTTTATGGATCGTATGATTATGTGGGTGAATCGTGGCGATGGTACCGAAGAGAGATAAGAATTGTGCGAAATGACAAGCGCATCTTTTCGTATAAAGATGCTCAAGGCTTTCGTAAGAAGCCGAATGAAAAATTGAATGTGAAATTGATTGATGCCGAGATATATCATTATGGTTGGGTAAAAGATCCGCGCACCATGCAAGAGAAAAGAAAGGAATGGAGCAGATTCTATTATGATGATCAGTGGATAGAGGGAAACATAGCCAGATCCAATGAATTTGATTATTCACAGGTAGATTCATTGGTACTATTCAATGATGCACATCCGAAAGTAATGGATGAGCGCATCAAACGGAAAAACTGGAAGTTTGATCATGATCTTACGAAAAACAGATATTCAGCCAAGGAGCTGCTAAAGCGTTTTATCAGCAGGCTCATTGGCTATCGTATTGGTGAATATAAAAACTATAAAATAGTAAAGTAATACCGGGTGGGTAGTCGCTTGAGTTTCATACTACTTTAGTATTTTTGACGAGCTATATGGAAGAATCTCAAAAGCAACATTATTCTATTCAGGAGAAGAACGCAATCTTCAATAATGAGTTTCTGCCTCATATCAACTCTATGTATAACTTTGGCTATAGACTCACGCTGGATCAGGATGATGCCAAAGATCTGGTTCAGGATACCTACTTAAAGGCCTTTCGTTTTATAGAATCATTCCAAAAAGGAACTAATGCGAAAGCATGGCTGTTTCGGATTTTGAAAAACAGTTTCATTAATGATTATCGCAAGAAGACAAAAGAGCCTTCTAAGGTCGATTATCAGGAAGTGGAGATGTACTACAACTCTGAAGAGGTGGACAGGCAGATTACGCCTGACTTACGTGTAGAGTCTTTGAAGGACATGATTGGCGATGAAATTTCAAATGCACTCAATGCGTTGGACGTTGATTTCAGAACAGTAATTATATTATGCGACCTGGAGGATTTTAAATATGAAGAAATGGCAAAGATCCTCGATATACCAATTGGCACGGTACGCAGTCGCTTGCACAGGGCACGGCAGTTGCTAAAAGAAAAGTTAAGTGAATATGCAAAAACAATGGGTTATAAAAATTCATAGTCTATGATACCAGAAAAAAATCCTTTTGTTCAAGCTGATGGAGCAAAGCCAACCTGCATGCAGATGCTTCAGTTAATTTTAGATGATGAAGCAAGCGAAGAGCAGCGCTTGTATTTTAAAAATCATATGGACTCATGCATGCCATGCTTCAAATCTTACAGTCTTGATTCTGCCATAAAACAATTACTTAAATCGCGGTGTTGCAACGATTCAGTACCTCCCGGGCTGATTGAGGAAATAAAATTCCAGATAAACCAAAACACTGCATCTTAATGCCTGGTAAAGCACTCATTTTCTCTGCTCCTTCCGGTTCTGGTAAAACCACCATTGTAAAGCACCTGCTCACGAATAACAAAGACCTAGGATTTTCAATCTCCGCATCCACGCGCGACAGGCGCGGACGCACTGAACAAGACGGGAAGGATTATTATTTCCTCACCCCGGAAGAGTTCAAAAAAAAGATAGACAATAATGAATTTATCGAGTGGGAAGAAGTGTATGCCGGTAATTTTTATGGGACATTGAAAACTGAAATCGAGCGAATCTGGAGCGAAGGAAAGAATGTAATTTTTGATGTAGATGTAAAAGGTGGAATCAACCTGAAAAAATATTTTGGTGATAAGGCCCTTGCCATTTTTGTGAAGGTGCCTTCTCTTGAAGTATTAACCGAAAGACTACGCGAGCGAGGCACCGAATCAGACGAAAGCCTTTCACGCAGGTTATTTAAAGCGAAGTTTGAAATGACCTTTCAGGATAAATTTGATGTAGTGTTGGTAAACGAGGATCTGAATGAATCATTGCAAAAGGCCCAACAGCTATACGATCAGTTTAAGGCAGCACCTTAATGAACTCACATCAGAAAATAGGGTTGTTTTTTGGGTCTTTTAATCCCATACATATCGGCCATCTGATCATTGCCAATATCATGGCGGAAAATTCTGATTTAGATAAAGTGTGGTTTATGGTTTCACCACAAAATCCGCTTAAATCTCCAAAGGGATTATTGCATGAGTTTGATCGCTATGATATGGTGAAAGCAGCAATAGCCGATAACTATAAGCTGGAAGTATCAGATGTTGAATTTCATTTGCCTAAACCAAGTTATACCATACATACACTGGTGCATCTGAAAGAAAAATATCCCGAAAAGGAGTTTAAGGTAATAATTGGCGAGGATAACCTGGAGAATTTTAAAAAGTGGAAAAATC
>JALOMN010000429.1 GCA_025455445.1 Cyclobacteriaceae bacterium | reverse complement strand
AACTTGGCATCCGCAGATAACCGATGGACCGGTAAAGCATTCTACCATCATTCGTTCAATGAATTAAAACAAGATTCTGCTTTTGCCTTCGGGGGATTTCTCAATTACAGCACATTAAATTGGAATATTAATGTACTGAACCGAAATGTAGGCGCCAACTATGATCCTGAAGTTGGTTTTGTGCGCAGACGTGACATTCGCCAATTGGCTTCAACCGCATGGCGCAATTTTTATCCCTCCAAAGGTAAGATACAAAGTCATGGCCCAGGATTTGATTTTGATATGGTTGGTAATGATACCTATGGATTTCTGGATTGGGATTATAATTTCATGTATCGGATAAGATTCCGTTCAACTGCACAATTTAATATCCGGCTTCGAAGAGAGTACACCTATCTCTTTGATCCATTTGACCCAAGTGGTACAGGTGGATTAGAACTTCCTGCCAATACTGACTATGCAAACAATCTGGTTATAGCCAGTTTTTTTTCGGATGCCCGTAAACGATTATTCTTTGATGTGAGCACGCGCTCGGGAGGATACTTCAATGGCAATCGTATTAATTTTATTGGTTCACTTACTTACCGTTATCAACCATGGGGATTTACGTCACTTAATTTCAGTTATAACCGAATACGACTTCCAGACCCTTACAATGACTCAGATCTTTATCTGATTGGTCCGCGTTTCGATTTTACATTTACACGAAATGTTTTCTGGACCACCTTTGTGCAATACAACAGCCAGATCAATAATCTAAACATTAACAGCCGATTTCAATGGCGTTTCAAACCTGTATCAGATCTCTTTATTGTTTACACTGATAATTACTTTGCTGAGTCATTTGATAATGGCAATGTATTTTATGTTGGCCAGCCAAAGAGCCGGTCATTAGTGATAAAACTTACTTATTGGCTTAACCTCTAAGGCAAGAGTTCAGTAATCAACTATTTTTTTCTCCCTGATTAACAACTAGTTAACAAATAATAATTAGATGTTTAAACATCTATTAACATTTCCGGTGTTATACTTGCATCGAAAAACAAAATACTCATACTAAAAACTAAAAAATCACATGAAAAAATTGAATTTAATCGCTGCTTTTTTGTTGGTAGCAGGCATGGCATCCGCACAGGGTACCTGGAAAATTGACAAATCACATTCAAAAGTAGGCTTTAGTGCAGTGCACATGGTAGTATCTGACACAGATGGAAACTTTAATGATTTTGATGCTTCTGTGGTAAGCAAATCAGAAGATTTTAATGGTGCTGAAGTTGAATTCTCAGCAAAAGTTGCTTCCATCAATACTGAAAACGAAAAGCGTGATGGTCACTTAAAGTCAGCTGATTTTTTTGATGCTGAGAAATTTCCTGATATAAAATTCAAAGGAACGTTAGTGAAAGAAGGCGGCAAATATTTATTGAAAGGCAAATTCACCATGAAGGATGTTACCAAAGATGTGGTGTTTAATGTAACCTACGGTGGCACGATTAACACTGGCCGCGGTTTCAAAGCAGGTTTCAAATTAAATGGCTCTATCAACCGCCAGGACTACAATCTGAAATGGGCAAACAAACTTCAGGATGGTTCAGCAGTAGTAGGTGATGAAATCACCATCAACTGCAAGATTGAATTAGATAAGCAAGCCTGATAAAATAATGGGGAGCGCAATGCTCCCCTCTTTTTTTTATGACCATCGAAGAAGAAATAAAGCAAACCAAGTTTAAGAGCACGCAACAAAAAGCGGTGCTCAATCTTATGTTTACTTCCAGCTGGATACAAAATAAACAGCGCGAAATTTTTGAACCCTTCGGAATTACTGGTCAGCAATACAATATACTTCGCATCTTAAGAGGTCAGCATCCCAAAACCATCTCGGCAGTTGAAATTAAAAGTCGCATGTTGGATAAACACTCTGATGTATCCCGATTGCTGGACAGACTCATCGCCAAAAACCTGGTTAAAAAATCACAATGCCCTAATGACAAACGAGCTACGGATATTGTAATCTCTGATTCCGGACTATTATTACTAAAAGAACTTGATTCGGTCATCAGTACAATGGACAAGAAATTAATCAAGCTCAGTGCAGATGAAGCTCAACTCCTTAATGATTTATTAAATAAGTGCAGAGGTTAAACTTTTGCCAACTCTTCCCTAACAAAGTCCATCAGCTCTTTAATATAATCCCTGCTGAAATCAAATTTGATATTGGCCGCACGATAGATTTCTGGTATAGTGGTTAGATTACCCAGCTTAAGTGCATTCATATACCCTTCCAGGCCCTTTTGCCTATCTCGCTTATAATTTCTCCATAACGCAATAGCTCCTAGTTGAGCCATGCCATATTCGATATAGTAAAATGGCACTTCATATAAATGAAGTTGCTTTTGCCATGCATAATCTCTTCCTGTTTCAAGTTCCTTCCAATCGGTAAGCGTATCAGCAAATTCTGCAAACACTGAAACTTATCAATCGTAGCCACCCATGGCAAAGTTTCAATAATATCTTCCAGTTGTTCGCGCTTTGCTCTGCGTAAATCCTCTTCATCTGGAAAAAAGATATCCCATTGATCCATTGAGATCAACTCCATCGACATAGACGCTAATTCAGCTACTTCCATCGGTGGAGATTTAAACTCGCTTAAAGGCAACTCTTTGGTTAAAAAATTATGCACTGCATGGCCACCTTCATGCATGATGGTAGTCATGTCGCGCATGGTAGAAGTTGCATTCATAAAAATAAAAGGCACTCCAATCTCTGCCAATGGATAATTATATCCACCGGGTGCTTTTCCCTTTCTGGATTCCAGATCCAGGTGTCCCATTTCTCTCATGATTGAAAGGCATTGGCCTAAGTAAGGATCAATGCGTTGAAAAGACCGGATTGATTTTTCTGCCAAGTCCACACCGTTTTCAAATGCCTTTAAAGGTTGTCTTCCTTCCGGATCGACCGCTTTATCCCACGGGCGAAGCGCATCAACTTTCAACTTCTCTTTGCGTTCTTTAGTCAATTCATTCAACACTGGCACAACTTCAGCAGAAATGGCTTCATGAAAACGAAAGCAATCTTCAGGAGTGTAATCGAAACGACCATATGATTTAAACATATAGTCGCGGAAGTTTTTAAATCCGGCATTTTCAGCGACCTGATGGCGCAACGAAATAAGTTTAGAAAATAATTCATCGAGGGTGTCTTTATCTTTCAACCTTCGCTCCATGATTTTACGATATGCCTCTTCACGTTTTGCACGATCAGTAGATTGAAGTATCACACCTGCCTGTTGAAGAGTGAGTTCATTGTCATTAATCACTACTGTCATTGCTCCGGATATCTGAGCATACTTTTGCGTTTCAGTATTAATTTGGGTGAATAGAGGAATATTTACCTCTCTGAATAATTCTATATCCTTTTTG
>JALOMN010000428.1 GCA_025455445.1 Cyclobacteriaceae bacterium | reverse complement strand
CGCTGGCGGCCTACCTCGGGTTAATTCAACGGTTCAAGTCGCGTTTCCGCATTACCACCAATGGAGGTCAATGCATTTCGTGTGGCAACTGCTCTACTTATTGTGAAATGGGAATTGACGTGCGCTGGTATGCGCAACGCGGTCAAAATATTGTGCGTTCTTCTTGCGTAGGTTGTGGCATTTGCTCTTCGGTTTGTCCGCGCGGGGTGCTTAATCTGGAAGTAAAAGACGAAGAAGGTAGATTTGGCAAACCCATTCTGATCGGAAATAATCACATCAAAGTTTCAGAATAGAGAAATTCCTTTCAGCATCTTTACAGGTCAAATTGAATTCCATTGAATCCTCTTGTAAAAGTTATTATACCGGCATACAACGAAGAAGATGCCATTGAAAAAGTAATTCGGGAAATTCCAAAGGAAATTGTTTCTGAAGTGGTAGTGGTAAATAATGGCTCTACCGACAATACAGAAAATACAGCACGACAAGCGGGCGCTACTGTGCTTAATGAACCCGTTGCCGGATATGGCCGAGCCTGTTTGAAAGGGATCGAATATCTCGCGCAATCAAAGCCGACACCAGATATTGTGGTTTTTATGGATGGTGACTATTCTGATTATCCGGAAGAAATTTCCATGTTGCTGGCGCCCATTTTAGAAAATAATGCAGACCTGGTGATTGGGTCAAGAGCGTTGGGAAAAAGGGAACGAGGATCAATGACCCCCCAGCAGGTATTTGGAAATTGGCTTGCTACCCGTTTGTTAAAGATTTTTTACGGAGTAAAGTTCACCGACCTGGGTCCTTTCAGAGCTATTAACTATGAAAAACTCGTTGCGTTGAATATGCTCGATAAAAATTATGGCTGGACGGTAGAGATGCAACTGAAAGCAGCTAAAATTGGTTTACGTTGTGTAGAAGTTCCGGTGCG
Source organism: Cyclobacteriaceae bacterium (assembly GCA_025455445.1). Lineage (GTDB taxonomy): Bacteria > Bacteroidota > Bacteroidia > Cytophagales > Cyclobacteriaceae > ELB16-189. The sequence continues at coordinate 1,698 of JALOMN010000428.1, read as the reverse complement.
CTATCGAAAACGAATTGGTATTTCGAAAGTAAGTGGCACAGTAAAAGGAACGGTAATGGCAGGATATAAAATTATTACTACAATCTTTAAATATTGGTGAGGAGCACCGAATTTAGTGAAGTGTTGAAATTCATGTCATGATTATTCTTATCACCATCATTTATAGTATTTCGTTGCTTTATATTTTCTTATTTAGCCTCGGTCAATTGCATCTTACGTTTGTTTACCTACGCGAGAAAAGAAAAAAATCAATTGAACCACCTTTATTAAAAGAATATCCTTTAGTCACGGTGCAGTTGCCTGTATTTAATGAGAAATACGTGGTGGAGCGATTGCTGGATGCGGTTAGCAAATTCAATTATCCTAAAGAGAATCTGGAGATACAGGTATTGGATGATTCCACAGATGAAACTACACAACTAATCAGGCGAAAGATTGAGGCTTTAGTAACTCAAGGATTGAATATTAAAATAATTCATCGAACGATTCGTAAAGGATTCAAAGCAGGCGCGTTAGCAGATTCGATGAGCAGTGTGAAGGGTGAGTTCATTGCCATATTTGATGCTGACTTCGTGCCAGAGCCGGATTTTCTGTTAAAGACATTGCCTTATTTTGCTGATTCGAAAATTGGTGTAGTACAAACACGTTGGGGGCATCTCAATCGTGATTATTCAATCCTTACTCAGTTGCAAGCTTTTGGGTTAGATGCTCATTTTTCCATTGAGCAAACCGGCAGAGAGGCGGCAGGTAGTTTCATCAATTTTAATGGCACCTGCGGTGTGTGGAGAAAAAGTTGCATCGAAGATGCCGGTGGCTGGCAGGATGATACACTCACGGAAGATTTGGATTTGAGTTATCGGGCCCAGTTAAGAGGTTGGAAATTCCACTATCTTGAAGAGGTGGCTACGCCTGGTGAACTGCCCGTGATAATGCCTGCCATTAAATCACAACAGTATCGTTGGAACAAAGGGGCAGCGGAAACAGCCCGAAAAAACTTTGGCAAAGTTTTTTTAAGTAATCTTCCGTTGCAAAATAAAATTCATGCCTTCTTTCATTTATTTAATAGCTCTGTGTTTGTATTTCTGCTAATTGCAGCGATACTCAGCATACCTATGTTGCTTATAAAACAGCAACATCCTGAATTAGTGTGGCTATTTCATGCAGGTATTATTTTTCTTATGGGTTTTTTTTCAATCACTTTTTTTTATTGGATAGCTACAAAACGTTTTTATAAAGATGCTCCTGTCAAAACCTTTTATTCGTTGTTTCCGAGATTTCTGATAGTCTCTATGGGATTATCTTTTCATAATGGAGTAGCTGTATTGGAAGGATTAGTCGGTCGCAAGACGCCATTCATTCGCACACCAAAGTTTAATATCACCAATAAAAGGCAACCCTGGTTGGGCAATACTTATATACACACTAAAATCACGCTCAGTTCATGGGCAGAAGCATTGCTTTGTCTTTATTTTATTTTTGGAATAGTGGCTGGCATCTGGTTTAAAGATGGCAGCCTGATTTTCTTTCATGTAATGCTGGCAATGGGATTTGGAAGTATCTTTTACTATTCGGTGAGGCCCTCACTTGATGCGTAACCTCAAAACACCATATTGGTTTCTTATATTCTTTATTGTTGTCGCTTATACTTTCGTTGGATATTTCATTCCCCGATATGAAACAGGTTATTTATTAATTACA
>JALOMN010000427.1 GCA_025455445.1 Cyclobacteriaceae bacterium | reverse complement strand
CAGGCGGGAAGACCTGCTGATGAAAGAAGAAGAACTGCAGCGTGTTTGGATTCTGCGCAAGTTCATGAGCGACATGAACAGCAATGAAGCGATGGAATTCCTGCTGCAGAAAATGAAGGGAACGCGGAACAATGAAGAGTTTTTGTTATCGATGAACGGTTAAAAACCGACCACCCGATAATCATGAATAAATCAGCCAACGGAGCAATCTGTTGGCTGTTTTTATTATGCTCCGAATTAATTAAGCCGAGCAACACATTGCCCATAAATAACCCTTCATAGCCTTTGCGGATTCTTCAAAATGTATAGTGCATTTTTAAAATAATATTTTAAATTTGCACTGTTGTGTTTACGAGAAACATAGAAGAAAGCATGCGGAAACTGATTGCTGCATTTCCGTCTGTTGCATTGCTCGGTCCACGGCAAGTGGGTAAAACCACTCTTGCCAAAACCATTATGGGCAAAACAAAAAATACGGTGTACTTAGATCTGGAGGACCGAGATGATTTCAATGCACTGCAAAACCCCAAATTGTTTTTTGAAAACTACCGGAGTGCATTGGTGGTCATTGACGAGGTTCAACGGATGCCCGAACTTTTTCCCGCACTCAGGGCAGAAATTGACGCCCGCAGAAAAGCGGGACGTTTTTTATTATTAGGATCCGCAAGTCCCGATTTACTGAAAAAGAGTTCAGAAACCCTGGCGGGAAGGATTGTGTTCAAAGAGTTCTCCCCTTTGCTGGTAAGTGAAGTGTTTCCTGCCATTGGCTATGAAAAACACTGGTTGCGGGGCGGTTATCCCGAAGCGTTGAAGCAAAAAACTGTTGCCCTGTGGAACACGTGGCACGCATCGTTTTTACGCACATATGTAGAAAGGGATTTACCTGCATTGGGCCTGGCTTCACCTGCGCTGCTGATTACACGGTTATTTCAAATGCTGGCGTATAACCAGGGACAAATACTAAACAAAAGTGAGTACGCCAAGGCATTGGGTGTTTCCGTACCAACGGTGGGCAACATATTGGATTATTTATCGTATGCCTACCTGATTCGCTTTTTACCACCCTATGCTACAAACATAAAGAAGCGGATTGTAAAATCTCCTAAAGTTTACATTCGCGATAGTGGGATGCTGCATCATTTACTGGGCATCAGTCAAACGAAAGACCTGTTGGCTAATCCCAAGGCCGGATTCTCATGGGAGGGATATGTAATCGAGCAAATCGTGAATCACTATGAGAGTGATAACAACTTTTACCACTACCGCACGCAAGGCGGCACAGAGGCAGACCTGGTGATTGCCCGCTATAACAAGCCCATACATATTGTGGAAATAAAAATGGGCAGTGAACCCAGGGTAAGCAAAAGCCTGTTAAACAGCATGGCGGATTTGGGTGTGAAGCAAGCGAGCATCATTATACCCGGAACAGGCATCTCGTTTCCTGCAGAAAAAGGTATAACTGTATGCTCATTAGATGCCTTTCTTTCAAACTTGTAATTTTGATTTCATGCACATAAAATAACCGGGAGCTTTTAATGTTGATGAATGGATAGAATCAGTTAGCGAATTATCCATGATTTGATCAGCCAATGGAGCAATCTGTTAGCTGATTTTTTTATGATTCTCTTAGTATTATCTGAATCGATTCTTGACTCTATCGTATTTCATAGCCAAGAGATATTGTCCAGTATCCCAACCTGCTCTGATGTGCGTAAGTTGCATTATCGAGAATGAATCGCTCCGTCTCATTAGCAAAGGTGCTTTGATAATTTATATTCAAAGAGATTTTTCTCCAGTTGAAACTTACCCCAATCTGATACATGGTATTGGTTTTTCTATAAATTGGTCTTAACGCATTAGCTATTTCAAAAAATTTACCAGGGTTATTTCCAATAAAGGGTTCCGCTGTTGGAATATTAAAGTTTAATCCTATTCCACCATTTATAGCTACAAATTCTGTGATTCTCTGAGAAAGTCCGCCTGTTATATTTGCCCTCAGAAAAGAGTAACTGGTTCCCCAACTATCATATACAATTATTGGTCCATTTGAAGTGTTAATTGTTTGGCCCATTTTGATATTCGCGGTTGGGTTAAACAGAAAAAAGTTGATCTCTCCATAGACCCCAGTACGTTCAAGGAAATTATAATAAAAGTCAGCACCAATCAGAATATCCACATCATCCGGAACAGACATGTAGGTAAAGGTTGTGTCATTTATATATGTGTTGTCTGGAACAGAGAAATTGGCTGAGTAAACACCTGCAAAAATCTTTATGCCAAAGTTTTCATTTTGGCAATAGGCTACTTTACTAGTACCCATTATTATCAACACTAAAATAAAAGTAAATATTCTTGGCTCCATCGTAATTTGTAAGCTTTTAACTCGACAAGATCCAATTAAGAATCTTGTCGAGTCAGAAGTATTATTTAATTTTCACCTTCCACATCAGTGAAAATAGATCATATGTTTGAATAACTGTTGAGCCCTGAGGACAATTATATTGCTAGAGAGAATTATTCTTTGCAGATGAAGATGGTCGAATTCCTTCACAGCATCTATCCGAGGGTAAACATAGCCCTTCACGCCGGGGAGCTAACTCTCGGGCTGGTGCCCACCACTGACCTGCGCTTCCATATC
>JALOMN010000055.1 GCA_025455445.1 Cyclobacteriaceae bacterium | reverse complement strand
TTCCATCGCGCACAGAAACCGGGTAATTTGCATAGCGTTTATAAAATCCTTCTAGCACAAATTTCAATTCTTCTTTTGGCAAATATTGGAAGCCCGTTACATAGTGATCGGAACGAATATACTTGGTTGACTTATTTGCAAGTGCTCCGGTCTCATCGAGATAACCCAACACAGTGTAAGTAGGAATTTTAAAGTATCGGCCAAAAGAAGTATTCCAGTTCAACTTTTGATTCAGGCTATAAGAAAAAGAAATGCGGGGCGATAGTGTATTGAGCGGGTTATTGCCTTCATCAATAAATGTATTCATATCCGTGCGCAAGCCAGCAGACACCAGCAAGCGCTTGTTGAAAAAGTTATTTGCTACCTGACCGTAAAAACCATATTTAACAAAATCAATTTCTGTATTAAAAACAATCTCCTGACCGGGCACGGTAATGTTACCTTGTTCATCAGTTTGTTCTTTTACCAGGCGATTATAATAATCAGAGTAGTATTGTACATACTGCGCCATTCCGCCATAAGTAATCTTCCAGCCATTTTTAAACTTATTTACATCTACACGCAGTTTGTTTTCCTCTTCCTGTGAGTTAATTTTTAAAATACGAAATTGTTCTTCCTCCACGCGGTTTTCAAAACGATTCACCTGATTGTTAAATACATTCCGGCTGAGGCTCACATTATAATAGCCATTATCAATCAGGTGTTTTAATGCAAACCCTACCGTGTAGTTCCATTGATCAATATCAGGTGTTGAGCCCAGAATATATTGGTTTTCAGGTGTGGCATTTTTAGGCGCCACTAACGTAAAGTGATCAATCGCACCAAGGCCTATGGCATTAAGTGTTGTTTTGCTGTTGAACTTATGGGTGACTTTATATTGAAAATCCCAATAACTGGGTCGAATGGGTAAGTCAAGAATTTCAAATAAAAAATCCAGATAACTTTTGCGCGCAGAAACAAGAAAGTTTGTTTTGTCACCTGCCGGTCCTTCTAACGTGGTTGCGAATTCCGTTCCGCTTAACCGCACATTTCCGGAAAGTCGCTCCGGATTACCTTCGCGTTGTTTGATTTCAAATACAGAGGCAAGTGCATTATCATATTGAGCACCAAAGGCGGATGAACTCAGTTTTACATCTTCAATGAATGAAACATTCAGTATTCCCTGCGGTCCGCCCGAACTGCCTTGTGTCTGAAAATGGTTGAGCACGGGTATTTCTATCCCATCGAGGTAATACACATTTTCGTTTGGTGCCCCACCACGAATTATAATATCGTTGCGCACGTTACCGCTTGGTGAGCCTGCCACACCGGGCAATGCCTGAATCACGCGTGAAATATCAAAGTTACCTCCCGGATTGCTTTTAATTTCTTCGGTAGTAAGTGCCTGCACCGATAAAGGAGTTATCATATCTGCTGCTGAAGCAGATTTTGACTTATCATATCTTACTATTACTTCTTCTAATTGGGTTGCACTTTCGGTAATCTCAAAATTGATAATTTGCTCATTACCCGAAGTAAGCGTGATATTGAATTTGGTAAGTGAGTTAAATCCAATTGCAGACGCAGTAACATTGTAACTTCCAACAGGAACACCTGTGATTTTGTAGTTACCATCTACATCAGTTGAGCCGCCAAAGTTCGTGCCTTCAATTAATACATTTGCACCAGGAATTAACTCCTGCGTGTTTTTATCAATCACCCTGCCGCGAATATTACCGGTTTGAGCAAATGCCGTTGAAAAAGAAACAGCGGTAATAAGTGTATAAAAGAATATTTTCATGAGTTAAGCTAATGCCCACAAAGAACATCGATACTAACTCATTTGTTTAACAATTCTATCTGAATTTTAACGAAATGTTAACCAGTGGATTTGCCAAAGGAAGTGCCGGGTTATAAGAAGATGTGCGCATAGGCATATGTTTGTTGATAAGATAATTCTCAGGCATGAGCTTCATGGCAAAGTCTACCTTCTTTCCGTGTCGGTTAAATCCCTTCAAGCCATTTACAAGATTTTGATTTTTGTATTTGTTAAAGACCAGCTGGTGAGTGATTAGTGCGAGCGCAGATGGAACCCCAATTATTACAAGCGAAGATTCGCTTTCGAGCATTGCTGCCACTCCAAAGCCCACCAACCCGGCACCTACAGAAGAAAGTACAATTGTACTGCCCTGCCTTTTAGTTAGGTAAACATTTTTTACCTGTCGTTGGCCTACCAGCGAACCTATTACTGCAGTTGAAGCAGGTACTAAAAATATGGCATCGGAATAGGTAGAGTTAGAAAGAATTTCACCTACTGCGGCAAATCCTAAACCTGCTGATATACCCGACAGTGAGCTTAGCATATTCACATCGCCTTGTGTATAATCATATCGGTTTGAGGCTTTATTGGCCAATATCAAGCCGGCCGCACTTCCTGCCAAAAGACCAACACCCACTAAATTCGCATTATCAGTATTGGTTGCGGCCAATACAGAGGCACCTACCAGCGGACCCAGTAATCCATAATGCCCAAACATTTCAACCCGACCTGCGCCAATGTTTTTTTTCTTTTGAAGTTGAAACCCTATTTCACCCATGGCAATACTGCCTATCGTTGAAAGACCCAACCCGATTTTATCCAATGATTCAGATTCGCCCGACACGGCAAGTGCAAGTGACCAGCCATTTACCACCCCTAAAAACTTGCCCGTATTGGATGCATTTACAGTTGTTTGAGTAATGCCTTCATATTTTTTAGGATTTAATGCCGGCCCCAACAACCAGGCGCCTGCCGTAATTATCGGAATGCCGGCAGCCGCAGCATTATCCATTTCGGTAATTAACACCAGGCTGGTTCCGTAATAGGCTCCATATAATCCATTTAAGAACCGATCCCGACCTCGCCATTCAAATTCAGCTTGTTCTGATGTTTGTTGCTGACCTGGCAGCGCTGATGGCATGGCGGTTTCACGATCCCACTGTTCCTTCATTTGCGCATACCGCTGTTTTTCTTCTGGAGATAGTCTGTTGAAAAATGCCTGCAGGTAGTTTTCAAAATCCTGCAAATAAGCTTCTTCGTCTGCGCTAAGCGCTTCATTTTTTGCTTGCTTGTCTTTAATGGTGCGGTAGGCAGGCTTGTTTGATTCTTCCCAATAGCCACGGGCTGTATATAAATTCTGAGCGTTGGAAGCGATAGAGGCTCCAATCAATAAGATAAACAGAATCCAATAACCATACATTTTTGAAGAGTGGTCCTTTGTCATATCGATCGTGTTTTATCGAATATACGATTATTTGCATTATTTGATGTTTCTCTTCTTAACCTGTTTAGGATCACGCTAATACCTGATGAAAATCATGGTTTATGTTTAAAAAGAGTGCGACAATTATTAAAGATTTAAACACCCCATATTATGGCACTGGAAATCAAGAAAAATCCCAATGTGGATTTGAACAAAAAACGGTCGCTGTTATTCAGCCTGAGCCTGCTCATTACGCTTTCCCTGGTTCTGTTAGCATTTGAATGGAAGCAATACGACAAAACCATTATGGATCTCACCACTAAAAATTCAAATGTTTTTGAAACCATGATTGAAGTACCCTCTACGCAGATTCCCCCACCCCCTGCAGAGGTTATTGTGCAACAGCCTCAATTGGTTGCTGTGCCCGATGAAGAAGAAATCAAAGAGGAGATTAAGTTTGTGATTGATGTGGAGGTCTCTTCTGAAACTAAAATTCAGGAATACGTTCCGGTTGAAGCACCCAAGGTTGATATAGAAGAAACTGAAGAGATCTTCCTGGTAGTAGAAGATAACGCAGAACCTAAAGGTGGATATCCTGCCTTTTACAAATTTGTTTCTGAAAACATTAAATACCCTGCACCTGCGCGCAGAATGCGAATTGAAGGCAGGGTGTACGTAGAATTTATTGTAAACAAAGATGGCAAGATCACCGATGCGAAAACCGTGAAAGGAATTGGTGGTGGTTGTGATGAAGAAGCAGAACGCATTGTAATGGCGGCACCTTCCTGGCAACCCGCTAAACAGCGGGGAAGACCCGTAAGACAAAGAATGGTGCTCCCTATTACCTTTAAACTGGCTGATGTGTAAAACAAAAAACCCCGCGAGACACTCGCGGGGTTTTTCATATCGTAAAACAGAATAGCAATTAATTTACTTTTATTAACTCCACTTCAAAAATCAATGTTGCGTAGGGTGGAATTTGACCGCCAGCTCCGCGCTCACCATATCCCAGTTCTTGCGGAACATAAAATATAAACTTATCGCCTTCGTGCATCAGCTGAAGTCCTTCCGTCCAGCCACGAATCACCTGGTTCAAACCAAATGTAGCAGGTTGTCCGCGCTCTATTGAACTGTCGAAAATAGATCCATCAACCAATTTACCAGTGTAGTGCACCGTAACGTTGTCTGTGGCAACAGGTGCCTTTCCTTTGCCGGTGCTTACCACTTTATATTGTAGTCCGCTGGCCGTTACCTTTACGCCTTCTTTCGTTTTATTGTCTTCCAAAAACTGAACATTGACTTTCTTCACAGCTTCTGCTTTTTGTTCGGAGGCAGCTTGCATGTATTGCTGTGCAATTGGCATACACTCCTGTTCATTTATTTTAAGATTCTTCTTGGCGTAGAAATCAAGAAAGGCTTGCGAAATAACCTCCGCATCCAACGAATCTCCACCCTGAGAAACAATGTTTGAGGCCATCAGAACTCCCAACGCATAGCTCGCACGCTGATGACTGGTTTCAATAGCTACTTCTTTGGGCTTTTTAAGCTCTTCAATTTCTGATTTGAGCCTGGCACTCTCTGATTTAAGTTGAGCATTTTCTGCCAGCAATTCCTTTTTCGATTGAGCAAACAAAGTGCTGCTTATCAATAGTGAAAAGGCAATAACAATTAATTTCATGGTTAAACTTTTTTATTCAAGGCGCAAAGAAAAGGAAAATAAGACTTCTCTACCTATAGCATAAAATAAAAAATCAACATCTTGCGATGGCTAGACCATACATTCTGTGAAACGTCCTTATAAAATCTTACTTACAGTACTGATACTTATAATTGCAGCAGAAGGTATTGCATATGTATTCCAGCATAAATTTATTTTTCAATCCACCCCCCTCACAGAAAATTATTCGTTTACATTCAAGCAACCCTACAAGGAATACTTCCTGCGCACAGCAGACAATGAAAAATTGAATGTCTTGTGGTTTACACCTGATTTACCAGCAAAAGGCATCATACTCTATTTTCACGGAAACGCCAGCAACCTGCAACGATGGGGTGAGTATGCAATTGATTTTACATCGCTTGGCTACGAAGTTGTGATGATGGATTATCGTGGCTACGGCAAAAGCTCAGGCTATGCAGAAGAACAATTACTTTATGACGATGCCCTGTTGCTATGGAATTGGATCAAAGAAAAGAGCACTCACAAACAGACAATTATTTATGGTCGCTCGCTGGGCTCAGCAATAGCTTCAGAGCTATCCGCCAAAGTGCAACCCGATATGCTGATACTCGAAACTCCATTTGATGAATTGCGTAATGCCCGCATGGCCCGTGTTTTTTATTTCGCAATTCCTCCCCGATATAAATTTCCAACCAAAGAATTTCTTGCCGGAGTACACTGTAAAAAAATACTCTTGCACGGCACTGACGATTGGGTAGTACCACTTTCTTCTGCAAAGAATCTTAAGCCTTTGCTTTCAGCCTCCGATGAGTTTATCATAATTGAAGGTGGTGGCCATACTAACTTGCGTGAATTTGAGCGCTACCATGAAACATTAAAGCGGGTATTACCCTGATTTATCGGGTAAGCACCAACTGATTTTCCACTCTCATTTTTATTTCTTACTTTTTAAAATATCAATCGTAATGTATACCACAATTGCACTCATACTTATTGCCTTGTATGTAACCATTGGTGTGGTATTTTATTTTTTTCAGCACCTTTTTTTCTTCCGTCCCGAAATACTATCCAAACATTTCACCTACCAGTATCCTTTTCCTTTTGAAGAGCTTGATTTTGATATGGAAGATGGAGGCAAGATAAACGCCATCTATTTTAAAGTGCCGAATTCGCGAGGTGTTATCTATTACCTGAAAGGAAACTCGCGCAGCATCAAAGGCTGGGGCAAGTTTGCGAAAGATTTTGTGAGCAATGGCTATGATTTTTTTATGATGGATTATCGCGGCTTTGGTAAAAGTCGGGGCAAGCGCAGCCAGACAAAACTTTTTGACGATGCCCAGTTTTTATATAAGTGGCTTCGGAACCATTACGCGGAAGATAAAATTGTAGTATATGGCCGATCGCTTGGCAGCGGCATTGCCGCCCGCATAGTGAGTTGGAACAAACCGCGATTATTAATTCTTGATTCACCTTACTTAAGTTTCTATCATAATGCGAAACGGTTTTTATTTTTTCTTCCGCTAAACTACCTCATGCGCTATGATATTCGCACCGACCAATATCTGAAATTGATAACCTGCCCTGTGCACATCATTCATGGCACGCGCGATGGGCTTATCCCATATAATCAAAGTGAGGCATTAAAAAGTCTTTATCCCGACAAGGTAATACTGCATCCGGTAGAGGGGGCGCATCATAATAATTTGCCTGAGTATCCTGAGTTTTATGAATTACTATATGATATATTATATGTGATGCCCGAAGAAAAGAAAGATGAAAATCCTTTGCCTTTGGCCAACCATGATTAATAATTCTATTTTCTATGATTGACTTCACTCGCGTATTTGATATTCCTGAATATCAGCAGCACAAATATCCGCAAGAGCGAGCTGTTAATTATTTTGTTGATGGCAAATGGCAACCTGTGTCAATTCAAACGATAATTTCAAAATCTGAAATTGTTGCATGCTGGCTGATTGAAAAAGGTTTTGTGCCGGGCGATCGAATTGCAGTGCTTCCAAAAATGGGTAGTGCCGAATGGTTGATTTTTGATTTTGCCTGTCAGCAGGTGGGGCTTATCACTGTGCCTATCCATCCTACCGCATCTGTAGAAGATATTCAATTCATCTTAGCGGAAACAGAAGCGAAGATGTGTGTATTTACTGATCACTCGCTCTACGAAAAAATGCTTCCCGCTATAGAAAAGTCAGTTGCCTATTTAAATGTATATCATCTGGAGCAGCCTAAAGATGGATACTTTAGTCCCTTAACTTTTACTACTTGCAATGCTGATTCGCTCGCGCAAGTCAGAAGAATAAAGTCAGAAATAAAACCAGACGATACGCTTGTAATCCTTTATACATCGGGCACTTCGGGCACACCAAAAGGTGTAATGCTTTCCCATCATAATGTAGTGAGCAGCATCAAATCAATTCTCACTATTTTACCACTTGCTCCGTCACAACGTGTGTTAAGCTTTCTTCCGTTCAGTCATGTGTTTGAACGCACCGCGGCTTATGCTTACCTCGCCTTCGGAGCAGAAATTTACTTTAGTCAAAGCCTGGAGCGCCTTAATCATGATTTCAAATCAGTCAGGCCATTTTTATGCACAAGCGTGCCTAAAACACTTGAGAAAATGGTAGATATTCTTGAAAAGAAACTGCTTGAGAAAAATAGATTGAAACGCACAGTAATTGGCTGGGCTATGCGTGTGGGTGAAAAATACAAGGAGAAAAAGAAGCAGGATTTTTTATATCCTTTCAAACTTTTCTTTGCGCGTCTTCTGGTGCTGCGCACTTTTCGCATTGCATTAGGCGGAAAAATTAAATACATGGCCGTAGGCGCAGCTGCCTTGCAACCTAAAATTGGCAGGTTGTTTACCGCAGCGGGCATTATCACATTACCCGGTTATGGAATGACAGAAACATCTCCATTTATTTCTGTAAACCGACCTGAGCCCGGTCTTAATCGTTTTGGCACGGTAGGCATTATTGTGCCGGGCGTAACAGTAAAAATTGATAACCCCAACGAAAAAGGTGAAGGTGAAATTCTGGTGAAAGGGCCTAACGTGATGCGGGGATATTACAAACGCCCGGAGTTAACCAGTGAAGTAATTTCAAAAGAGGGCTGGTTGCATACGGGTGATATTGGCCGTTTTGAATACAAACGATTTCTTGTAATCACTGATCGCAAAAAAGATATTTTTAAAACCTCTGCAGGAAAATAC
>JALOMN010000426.1 GCA_025455445.1 Cyclobacteriaceae bacterium | reverse complement strand
AATGTCAGCATTTGCCTTATTGCTGGGATTAGGATATATGTTATATCGTAAAATAATTACATGGCATACACCTGTTTCCATGTTGGTAACCGTATTCGCATTGTCTGGAATTTTCTGGTTAATTAATCCTGAAAAGTTTGCCAGCCCTCTCTTTCATTTATTAACCGGTGGTGTGATGTTGGGTGCGGTGTTTATGGCCACCGATTATGTGACTTCACCCTTTACACATCGTGGCATGTTGCTATTTGGCTTTGGTATTGGGCTGCTCACCATATTAATTCGATTGTTCGGTAATTATCCGGAAGGAGTATCATTTGCCATATTAATTATGAATGCATTTGTGCCGATGATCAATCGCTTTGCGAAGGAACCCCGCTATGGTGCAGTGAAAGCAAATAAGAAATAGTTATGGCCTCAATTAAATCCACATTTGGAAATCTCATACTCACCCTGGGTGTCATTACATTAGTGGCATCGCTTTCATTGGGTTATGTATATCAATGGACGAAAGAACCTATTGCGGAAGCGCAGTTGGCCAAGCAACTGAAGGCCATTCAATCCGTAGTGCAGGGATATGACAATAATCCGGTCAATGAAGTATATAAAGTTGTAACAGTAGATGGCACTGATAGCCTTGAATTTTTTCCGGCAAAGAAAGGAAATGAATTAATTGGAATGGCCATTAAAAGTAAATCCGCTAAAGGGTATAGTGGCGATATCTTCATCATGGTAGGATTTAATATGAAAGGAGATATTTTAAATGTCTCTGTAATTGAACATAAGGAAACACCGGGGTTGGGTTCAAAAATGACATCTCCCGGTTTTGTTAATCAGTTTATTGGCAAGAATCCTGGTGAGATGAAATTTAAAGTCAAAAAGGATGGAGGTGAATTGGATGCAATTACCGGAGCAACTATCAGTTCACGCGCCTATTCGGAAGCAATAGCATTAGCGTATGATACATTTAAATCTACTTTAAGCGATGGCACAGGCAATCAGTAATAAAGAAGTTTTTCTAAAGGGGATTATCCGTGAGAATCCTGTTTTTGTAATCTTACTTGGATTATGCCCTACGCTGGGAGTTACATCCTCTGCAATAAATGGTGTAGGTATGGGAGCTGCCACTGCATTCGTACTGGTGATGTCAAACCTCGTAATATCGCTGGTAAAGTCATTGATACCTGATAAGGTGCGCATACCGGCATTTATTGTAATCATTGCTTCGTTTGTTACGGTAGTACAATTATTAATGGCTGCCTATATGCCGGCACTCAATGAACAGTTGGGTTTATTTATTCCATTAATTGTGGTGAACTGTATTGTATTAGGTCGTGCAGAGGCATTTGCTTCGCGTAATAACGCCTTATCAAGCATCCTTGATGGATTAGGCATGGGGGTAGGTTTTACGCTTGCGCTTACTCTGTTAGGCTCTGTGCGCGAAGTATTAGGCAGTCTTTCACTTTTTGGCTACAGGTTTATCGAAGCTGATGGTATGCTCGTATTTATTCTTGCACCAGGAGCGTTTATTTCACTTGGGTTTATTATTGCCATCATGAACTGGATGAAAAACAGAAACAAGTCTTCAAATTAATTCTGTATGGAATATCTCATTATCATCATCTCAACCATCTTCATCAACAACATCGTGCTGGCGAAGTTTTTGGGTATTTGTCCTTTCCTCGGGGTATCAAAAAATACTTCCACTGCCGTGGGAATGGGAGGCGCAGTTGTGTTTGTTATGACCATCGCTACGATAATTACTTACCTGGTTCAACATTATATTTTGAATCCGTTCGATATTGGTTACATGCAAACTGTCACTTACATTTTGGTGATTGCATTTTTAGTACAGGTAGTTGAGATTATCTTAAAAAAAGTAAGCCCTGATTTATACCAGGCATTGGGTGTATACTTACCATTAATTACCACCAACTGCACCATTTTGGGTGTGGCCATTCTCGTAATTCAAAATAACTACAACCTGATGCAAAGTGTAGTATTTGCCATTGGAAATTCTGTAGGGTTTACGTTGGCGATTGCGATGTTCTCAAGTTTACGCGAACAACTTGATACCGCTGATCTTCCAGAATACATGCAGGGCATACCTGCTGCGTTAATTACAGCCAGCATTCTAAGCATGGCCTTTATGGGATTTGCAGGATTGGTATAATATTGATTTTATTCATGCCCGCAACTTATTTATTTTTAACAAAGTCTTTCTAATTGTAATAATTGCTTATTTCTATCGATAGTATTTATTGCCGCTCATTTCTTATTTCAAATAGAAAATAAAAAAATCCCGGGGACACCGGGATTTGATTAAAGAAATACTTGATTCGTTATTTAAAATTTACGTTTAGTTCGCTAATCGTTTTCGGGTTGTATGGGCTCAGTGAATTCAACCGGCTAGTGAGTGCATCCCAGTCGGCACCGGGTGATACACCACCTGCTACAAATCCTTTCTTGTTATCGAAGTAGCCTGGAGCAGCGGTATTTGTCAGAAATGCATTCAGAATATTTTGATCAATGCCTGGCCACACGGAAGTGATTTCACGATTGAATACATTTTTAATTGAATATTCCTTCAGAAGAACATTGCGATCAGTTTCATCCAGTTTGCTGGGCGGCAAACCAACTTCGGCTACACCAATGTTTTTCACA
>JALOMN010000425.1 GCA_025455445.1 Cyclobacteriaceae bacterium | reverse complement strand
GCTTGCTGATGTGCCAACACTTTTCCCTCTTTCAACTGTCGGGAAACCGCCCGTTTGCACATCATATCAAAGGCGCGCTCACAGATTCCGATCCAACGCATGCAATGATGAATGCGACCCGGCCCTAATCGCGCCTGCGCCAGTGCAAAACCTTTGCGTTCTTCTCCTATCAGATTCGTAGCGGGTACTTTGCAATTTGTGAATTGCACTTCGCCATGACTCAGGTAATCCTCACCCGCATCGCCCATGATAGGAATATTGCGAATCAATTTATAACCTGGGTTATCCAATGGTACCACAATCATGCTTGCGCGCAGATACGGATTTTCATTTTTCGGATCCGTCATCGCCATCACAATGGTAAACGAAGCGCCATCGGCAGCGGTAGTAAACCATTTATGTCCGTTGATGATATAATTGTCGCCTTCACGCACCGCAGTGGTGGCCATATCAATAGGATTTGATCCGGCAAACTCGGGTTCTGTCATCGCAAAGCACGATCGAATCTCGCCACTCATCAATGGCTTCAGATATTTTTCCTTCAATTCCGCGGAAGCGAACTGATGCATCAACTCCATGTTGCCTATGTCGGGTGCATTGCAGTTAAAAATATAATGACCGAGTGGAGAGGTGCCGAGCACTTCGCTGATATGAGCAAATTCTGATAATGACAAACCTAATCCACCATCATGCTCAGGCAAATGCGGAGCCCAGAGTTTTTTTTCTTTCGCCTTTGCGCGAAGCGATTTTAACAAAGGCAATGACTTGCGAAAAGGATGTATAATAATCTGCAACTCGACCGGATAGACTTCATCTTCCAAAAATTTCTTGTATTGCGGGATCAGTTCTTTGACCTTGTCGCTATAAAATATCTCGAGCATAAAAAAACATTAAATTGTAAAACCACCATCCGCTGTAAACACACTTCCGGTTGAATAGGCAGACGCATCAGACGCAAGGTATAAGGCCAATGCGGCAATTTCTTCCGGTGTGCCAACCCGTTTTATCGGCAACATCTTCATCATCATGTTCATGATCTTATCATTACTCCAAAGCGCTTCACTGAACTTTGTTTTGATCAATCCCGGACAAATTACATTCGCACGAATATTATCATCACCCCATTCCTTTGCCATTACTTTGGTGAGCGATATCAGTGCTGCCTTACTCACACTGTAAATTCCCAAACCATGCTCGGGTCTCAGTCCGCCAACGGAACTGATATTAATAATGGAGCCCGACTTTTTTTCTTTCATGAACGGATACACTCGCTTCGCCAGTTCGAATGGTCCTTTCACATTTACATTCATGATTTTGTCAAAGGCGTCTTCATCCGTATTTACTACCGGTCCAAACACAGGGTTTGTGGCCGCGTTATTTACTAGTATATCAACTGAACCATAATTCTTTACTGTCTCGTCCACCAGATTAACAATGTCAGCAATATTTCCGGTATGGCATGCGACAGCTATTGCTTCACCACCTTCGTTTCGGATGGATTGTGCAATTGCTTCCACCGCTTCTATTTTTCGGCTTGATACAATCACTTTTGCGCCTGCAGCAGCATAAAATTTTGCGATGGCTTCACCGATTCCCTTGGAAGCTCCTGTTACGATCGCTACTTTATTAGAAAGACTGAAAAATTCATTGTTCATAAAAACTGAGTTTTAAGGTTGAATTCACAACAAGTTAATGGATTTGATTACCGATTAGGTGTTGCTTTAGTGTTTTTTATTGTCACTTCGTTTTTCTTTCGCAATCTCAAACCCTTTGGTATCGGTTTTGCGTACAATTGGTTTCTGAATTTTGTAATTTTAACATCAGAAACAATTCAATATGAAACTCTATCATCTATTGGCCTTCGGAGCAAGCTTATGTCTCGTTTCCGTTGGTGTGCAAGGCCAGGTGTTAAACCGGCTGAAACAGAAAGTAGAAAACAAAACGGAGCAAAAAGCAGGTGAGGAAATTGACAAGCTTTTTGGTAACAAAAAAAATCAGTCTGGCGGAACAGGAAGTTCCGGTGGCACCAATAACGGTGGACAAGGAGGAGTAAACAATGGCGGTGGAAACAATCCCTCTAACTCAGGTGGCGGTGGTTTGATATCAACACCTCCGGATGTAAAACAAAACCTGGCTGATGCCGAAGTTGCTTACAAGAAAAACAGTTATGGAGAGGCCCGTTACTCTGTGCAGCAAGCCATGCTTGGCGTAGAGATGGAAATCGGAAACAAGATTTTAAAATCATTACCTGAATCGGTAGTTGGTTTACCGAAAGAAGCAGAATCAGATCAGGTTACAAGCACAGGCTGGGGTTGGGCTGGTCTTACTATTCACCGCGAATATTCTTTGAAAGACAAACAGCTGAGTGCTACCATCGCCAATAATTCTGTGTGGATGGCGGGTGTCAATGCTTATCTCGCTTCGGGTGGATATGCGCAACAAACCAATGGCCAGCAGAACTGGAAACAAACCAAGGTAAAAGGTTATCGGGCTATTATAGAATATACGGATAGCACGGGCTATTATAGAATATACGGATAGCAAAGGCTATACACTGAGTGTGCCACTAGGTCAATCATCATTGATTGTATTTGAAGGAGTAAATTTTGCCTCAGAGGCTGACATGATAAAAGCAGCTGAAGTATTTAATCTAGATGGAATCAAAAAAGAATTGGGAGAACAATAGAATCAATACCTATGAAGAAGATAATGATATTCATGCTGGCAGTGATCGGTGTAACTTCTGTTGCTGCGCAGGACTTTGATAAAAATATAGCTACTGCCCGCACTGCCTATTCATCCGGCAACCTGCAGGATTCGCGCTTTGCCATGGAGCAGATATTGCGCGACCTGGATATGGCTATCGGCAAGGAAATCCTGAAAGTACTCCCTACAAAAATAGGAGCACTGTCTTATGTAGAAAAGGAAGATAATCTCAGCGGCACCGGTGCCTATACAGGATTGTATGTACAACGTCACTATGGCGCAACGCCCAAACAAGGATCGATTGAAATCATCAATAATTCAGCCTTGATCAATTCACTCAATGCAATTTTATCTATGCCTGTAATTGGCGGCATGATGCGCGATGAAAATCAGAAAATGGTAAAGATTCAGGGATATAAGTCTATCCTGAACAAACAGGTAAATACCGAAACAGGTAAGACAAATTATGAATTGCAGATACCCATGAACAACACACTGGTAACCGTGCGCATGGATGATACCAACGAAAGTGAAATTACTGCAGCGGCCAATTCAATACCCTTGGCTAAAATCGTGCAGATGGCACAATAAAAAATTATTAGTCCCGACTAAGGAGCCGAAGGGCTCCTTTTTTATTTCAACACCGTGAAAAAAATTATGTTCATACTATTTAGTTCTGTGGCCGTGCTTGCTGTTACTTTTCTAGCTGTGGGCATGCTAATTTCAGCGCCATCACACAATGGTCCGGCAACGGACCATTTTGATGGTAAGAAATTCATCAATCCCGGCAACGTGGCGGCAAAAGGTTTTGGCGATGTGATGCAATGGATGATCAACCGCAAGCAAGGCCCCTGGACAGAAGACTTAGATGAAAACTATGGGACAAAGCCTGATGAAAAAGTGCACGAAGGTGTGAAAATTACATTTGTGAATCACTCTACGTTTTTAATTCAGGCAAA
>JALOMN010000054.1 GCA_025455445.1 Cyclobacteriaceae bacterium | reverse complement strand
AACGCATGCCTGATATTATTGATATTGATTGCGGACCCATCATTTCAGGGGAGAAAACCATTGAGCAAATGGGTGAAGAAATTCTGGACTTTGTGATAGAAGTTGCCAGCGGAAATAGTAAGCCAAAAGCAGTGCAACTGAATCAGGATGATTTTATTCCGTGGAAGCGAGGGGTATCTTTGTAGTATTAGGGGTCTGACCGCTCACAGCGGTCTGACCCTTTATTAAAATCCAAAGTACTTCATCGTATTATTGAAGCAGATATCCTGCACAATTTTACCTAAGTGATTGATATCGTTCGGAAGTTCACCACGTTCCACATCGTTACCAATCAGGTTGCAGAGAATTCTGCGGAAATATTCATGTCGCGGAAATGAAAGATAACTTCGTGAATCCGTTACCATGCCAACAAACTGCGAAAGCAGGCCCATGTTTGAAAGCGTATTCAATTGTTTCTCCATGCCATCTTTCTGATCCAGAAACCACCAGCCCGAACCCCATTGCATTTTGCCGGGCACACTTCCGTCAGAAAAATTTCCAAGCATAGCAGCGAAGACTTCATTATCAGAAGGATTCAGGTTGTAGATAATTGTTTTGGTCAACTCATTGGTCTTATCCAACTCATTGAAAAAAGATGACATATGCCGGGCTTGGGAAAAATCACCGATGGAATCAAAACCAGTATCAGGCCCTATTGCCTTCATCATGCGTGAGTTGTTGTTACGCATAGCGCCAAGATGAAATTGCTGTACCCAGCCCTTTTGACAATACCACTTTGAAAGTTGCAACAAGATGGCACAGCGAAGTTGGTTCTGCTCAATCCACGTTAACTCACTGCCACTGCGAATCTTTTTAAAGAGATCCGGAGCTAACTTCCGTGCCTGTTCATCGAAATACAAATGTTCAAGACCATGATCTGCCGCTCGGCAACCAAGAGAGTCAAAAAAATCCATCCGCGCGGAAAGTGCATTGAATAAATCATCCAACGTATTAATAGCTCCATGCGCTGCATTTCCTAATGAATCGACATACCTGTTATAGAAGGCAACATCATGTGTTGCATAAGATTTATCGGGGCGAAACGTGGGAAACATTTTAAAACCTGCCTCCATCTTTGCAAATTGTTGATGATATTGAAGCGCATCAATCGGGTCATCTGTAGTGCATACAACCTTCACATTCATTTTCTGCAACATACCGTGCACTCGAAACTCTTCAGTCTGCAACATCATGGAAGCGCTCTCATAAATTTGCTCCGCAGATTTTTCATCGAGCAAGTCGGTGATTCCAAAATATCTTTTCAATTCCAGGTGTGTCCAATGATAAAGCGGATTGCGGACGGTATAAGGCACGGTAGAAGCCCATGCTTTGAATTTTTCGTCAGGCGATGCATTACCGGTGCAATACTTTTCATTTACACCATTGATGCGCATGGCACGCCACTTATAATGATCGCCTTCCAACCAGATTTCCGTCAGGTTGTTAAATTGTCTATTCTCGGCAATGTCTTTTGGTGACAAGTGATTGTGATAATCTGCAATTGCACAGCCGGATGCATATTGCTCATAAAGTTTAATCGCTGTTTCAGTATGAAGCAGAAAATCCTTATTTAGAAAAGTCATAACAGAGGGATTAATTTATCAACCACGGAAGTTAGCGCAGATGATAGTTAATCCAAAAAGAAATGAAACAATTTAGAAGTAATAAAGGTGATCACTTACACTCATTCCTCTGGCACATACAAGAGTTTTTTTGAAGCGAAATCATAGAGCGTTAATCTTCTCAAATCATAATAAGCTGTCCAGAAAGACTTCAACGCATCAAGATAAGCTCTTTTGGCCTGATCTTTCTCTGTAAGCGCAATGTTGAGGTTGGTGATATCAATTTTACCAATCAGGTAACGGTTCTGTGCCACATTATATCGCTCTTGTGCCACCTGGTCCGACTTGCGGGTAATCTCTATTTGCAAACGCATCATTTCAAATTGTCGCACTTTGGTAATTATCTCCTGTTCGAAAATAATGCGACTCTGTTCTATTTCGTAATCGCGAAGTTTCTTGTTGGCAAGTGCGGTTTCCATCATCGCTCTTCTTCGCCCCCAATCTACAAGAGGAACATTGAATGAGATGTTTGCAATCTGCTGCTTAGATGGATTATCATATAAATCAGAAACTACATTCCCTACATTATTTAAACCATACGATGCTGTAAACGTGGTTTGGTATCGCTGACCTTTTGCCTGTGCCACCTCACTTTCCGCCTCTAATCGTCTGCGCTCAAAAGCGATGTAATCAGCCCGGTTCAACTTGGCATAACTCAATGCATCCTGTACATCCAATGCAAAATCCGGAATATTTTCGGGCAGGGTTAATGAAAAATCATCACCATCCTTTAACCCGATGTATGAGCGCAATTGAAGTCGCGCTGTTTCCAGTTCAAGCTGGGCCTGGGCTACTTCCTGGCGTGAACGAAGTAATTGTAACTCAACTTGCAATAGTTTATCAAGTGAAGTGCTTCCAATGTTATACCGGCCTTGTTCTATTTTATAAATCGTATCGTTATTAGCCAGATTAAATCGCGCCACCTGCTCATTCACCTGCTGGCGTAGTACATCAAAAAACAAACTCACTGCATCGCGGGAAATTGCTTCCTGCATTTCCACAAAGGTACGTTTAGACTCCTCAAACACTACCGGCCGAATTTTTTTATCCCACTTCAGTGGATTGTATGCAAACACAGGCTGAGTGAGTTGCACATTAAAGATAGTGCCACCCCATTGCCTTTCGTTACTGGGGTAATCATTAAAAAAATTATACGCAGTATTGGCCGAAATGGTGCCTCCGGTGGGTGCAATTGGTTGTTGTAATCCTAAGTTCAGATTAGGGTTAATCTGATTTACCGGAAGATAGAGCAATGAACCATCGGGCTGACGCACCGGTGTAACGTAATTTGTGTACGAAGGCAGATTACCATTCATACGCAACTGCGGGTTGTAATTGGTTCGAAACGAACGATACTGCCAGTAGCTCGTTTCGCGTTGCGTTTCGGCCTGTTTCGAAAATATAGACTGCTCTTTTGCACGGGCAATGATTTCTTCGATAGAAAATACATTTTGAGCGTGGGCATTCATCATACAAAACAGTATGAATGCTGCAAGAATTATTTTTTTATTCATATCGTAATGAGGCTATAGGATCTTGTGTAGCTGCTCTGCGGGCCGGGGCAATTCCAAAAACTAATCCAACCGTAGCAGCAACACCAAATGAAAGTAAGATGGAAGAGAAACTCACAATAGTAGGAATATCTGCTACCGCAGAAACGATTGAAGCCATGGATATCCCTAACACCACTCCTATCAATCCCCCACTTACGCTTATCATCACCGCCTCAAATAAAAACTGCTGCACGATGTCACTCTTCTGTGCACCTATCGATAATCGTAAACCGATTTCTTTAATTCGTTCCAATACTGAAGCCAGCATAATATTCATAATACCAATGCCGCCCACCAATAAAGAGATACCTGCAATCGCACCTAACACATAATTAAAAATATCGTTGGTGCGCTGTTGCTGTTTTAATAATAACTCCGGAATTTCAATTTCAAAATCCACCACTTCATAATGTCTTCGTGTGAGCAGGCGTGACACAATCTCAGCGGTGGTTTGCATTTTTTCAGTCTCATGGACCTGAATGACCAACCTATCTAACTGATGGTAATTCTTCTTCTCTGCTTCACTTTCCTCACTCTCGCTTGAAAACACCATCCCTCTGCTTCTCATGGCTGCCAGCCGGATTGATTCGGTGGTGACGAGGTCTCTGTTTTCATATCGTATAAGCACACTTTGCAAAGGTGCATATACATCCATATTAAAATCGCGAATACCCAATTTGCTTATGCTGTTCTCTGATACTATTCGCTCGCGCATGACTCCAATAATTGTGAGCCAATGCGGTCCCACCTTTATGCTCTTGCCGATGGGATCTTCTGTGGTGAAAAATTTACTTTTTAAGGATGAGCCTATTATACACACCGGAGCACCAATTTTGAGTTGCTCTTCATTAAACATGAGTCCCTCCGATAATTGAAAGTTGTAAATATCAAAGTAGGATGGCTCTACACCTACCAACTTGGCTGATCTTCGTATGCCATTTCGAATTACATTGGTGTTTAAAATTATTTCCGGGCTTACCCGTGCCAGATCGGGTATTACTTCAACAATTCCCTTCATGTCGCGTATGGTCAATCCGGGAGAAAATTTTTTCTTGTCCTTTTGTCCACCTGCTTGTTCGTTCAGTTTCTCCTCCTTCTGCTCGATAATGGGTTTGATTACAATATTATTTACGCCCACCAGTTTTATCTGGTTGAGAATTTCCTGTTGGGCACCATTGCCAATGGCAAGCATCGCGATAACTGCAGCCACTCCAAATATGATACCGAGTGCCGTAAGCAACGAACGCATCTTGTTGGCAAACACCGCATTAATAGCGATGTAAAGATTTGCCAGTACGCGTGGAGCAATAAATTTTAAAATGAACTTCACAGGTTATTTGTATTGATTAGCAGAAATATTTTTAACCTCCATTGTTTGTGCCTGGTCCTTCCTTTTGCGCTTTCCGTTCATCTCTTGCAACAATTCTACTTTCTTATTTTCTAATCCAGCCGGAACTGACAAGTAAACCCTGTCACTTTCATTCAAACCAGAAAGCAGCACCGCATCATTGGCATTCGTCTCACCAATCACCACTTCTTGTTTGATTGTATTTAAACCATCCTTTTTAAAGACATAGGTGATTGAATCGGCCTGACTGTGCAAACACTCGAGCGGCAGGAAGATGGCATTCTCGATCACATTGGCAATTATTTTATTACTGGTAGTCATGGAAGGACGAAGCGTGGCATCGGTGCCATTGATTTCTACCATCACCTCAAATACTTTCGCATCAGAGTTGGGACGTTGCTCACCCACATTGGCCACATTGGTTACTAACCCGGTAAGGCGTTTATCAGGATAAGCATCTAAACCTACTTCTACTAACTGACCCTTTTTTACTTTCCTCACATCTACTTCATTTACATATGTTTTAGACATCATGGTGGTGAGATCAGGCAACGTGGCCACGGTGGGCTCCCACATCTGAATTTGCGAACCCGCTTTGATTGGCTTTCCATCCCATCCTTTTTCATAGATCACCATACCATCTTCCGGTGCAAGCACATCGAAAGACTGCATAACCGTTTGCATATCATTAAACTCAGATTTTACTTTTCGCAACTCTGCATCCACTTCGCGCATCTTTTCAATATTCTGATTTTTTTTGATCTTATAATTCTCCAGGGCCTGCTGATAAGCGCGTCTTGATTTCTCAAGATTAATTTCATTTTGCTTGATGGTAGCGGGGGGCTCAAACTTTGATTGTTCCAGCACGATATTGCTTTCTTCCACCGCATACTTAAGATTAATTAATTCATCGCGTGACTGGCGAAGCTGAAGGGTGGTATCCAGTTGAGTCTGATTAAATTTTGAATTAGCCTTATCCAATTCAATTTGTTTGGCAGCAAATTTATTCTGAAACTCAGAACGATCGAGTGTTGCCACCCATTCGCCTTTCTTCACTACGGTTCCTTCTGAAATAATGTTTTGAATAGTGACCTGCCAGATTTGAAAATTACGAAGTGACTGAGGCCCCAGAATTTTTACAGAGTTCTTTGCTTCAAGTTCTCCAGTGGTTTCAATCTCAATCCGAAACTGACCTTTCTTTACCTGGGTGATGATGTTTGCTGCCTCGTTGGTTGTGCTTCTGCCAAAAATGAGGTAAGCAATCAAGAGTGCAAGCATTGCACCCGCGCCAATAAATAATTTTCTCCGCATAGTAAGTTTAGTATTGATTAATAACCGAAAAAGCAGCTTAATAGTATGTTACTACTCCACAATCACATATAAGGTTACAAAATGGTGAATAAAAGTTAAATAAAAAGGGGCTAACCTGCCCCTTTTCATTTAATACATGTTTATTGATTGGGCCCCTTTTTAACAGACATCTTGCCTAAGGCTTGTTCTTTAGTCAATTTCCCACTTTCGTATTGCTTTAATATATCTGCCTTAATCGATAACTCTAACGAAGCAGGTATTCCACAATTCACACACTTACTAATCCTGATATCAAAGATCAAAAACTCATCAGGCTTTAAGGATTTTATTGTGCGGCCATATTCTAACATATCATCCTTGATGTCCTTTTCAAACTTAGGATACATCTCGATTACCTTTTTATCACGCTCAGCTTGCGTTAAACCTTCAAGTCCTAAAGTAGGCATGGAATAAATCATCGCATCTGTCCGCATAAATCCTGAGTTTACATTACTTGAATAAACCTGCATGTGATAAATCACACCATAATCTTTCATTCTCTCATAATACAGATTTTCTTCAGTAAAAAATGTTTTAGATAAATCAGCACGATACAGCCGATTGAAAATACTGGTGATTAATTCCAAATCGGGTTGCAGTTCATCCTCCAATACACTATTCACAACATTCATTCGTTTTACAAATGCATCGCGTGATATCTTACCTTGCTTATACTCTGTGATGTCTGACTTCCTGGCCTCTACCGAAATAATACTTGGTTTTATAGAGTTTGCGAACGCTCCATACCAATTGCGGTTTCCTTCTCCACGATTGGTGATTACTATCTTCTCGCTGGCCTGAAGTTGTGTGATCAGATCACCATAATCGGTAATAAAAGTTTTACACGCTTCAATCACTTTATCAGACGTAACGGTGCGCAGGCTATCAGCATTGAGTTTTCGTGAGTAGGAATTATTACCACTTCTTGAAGTAGTTCTCAAAGCTCTGTCTCTGGCTCTCATTTCTTCATCGATTGCCCTGTCCAGATTATCCTGCTCGTCAAAAGAAAACACATAATTCTTGCCATCCATCATTCTAATCTCTTCCATTTGTCCCCCGAGGCTCCAAATCATGGGGCCATTAATTTCAGCGGGCAGCCGGTAGGTAACGCCTAACCCTTCGCGATACTCACCCGCCACTTCCATAGGAAAGAAAGAACGCTTATCGAGTTGTTGTTTAATTAATGTACTCAGGATATTTTCTGTGACTTCAATATCGCGAAGCATTCTGTCCTGATCAATCTTCTTCTGCCCCATCACCGGTGCTAAAGAAACTATCATTGCACCTATCAATACACAAAATCTTACTGCACTTTTCATAATTTGATTATTAATAATTACTTACTTTTTTAATGCTTGCTTCTGGATTTGTAATAATACCCGCAAGTATTTGCTCTGTCTCTTGTTTAAACTGATCTGTATTTTTCTCAATATTGGCCATGCGTGTTTGAAACAACTGAAAATCCTGTTTGCGTTGTTCTTGAAGATATTTTGAAAAATCAACGAGCAGCGCTTCCACATAGGCATTCTGATCTTTAGCAGAAAGTTGCAGGTAGTCTTTCATGGTTTTCAGATTTTCCTCCTGTAACCCGGCCACAAATCTTCTTACCTGATCCTGTGAAGCCTGTGAAGTGGTTTTCATCAGATCATCTATGCGAGCGGTATTGGCAGCTAAGTTCCCCTGAATGGATTGCTCCAGTTTTTGCTGATTTTCATTCCAGCTGGCTTGCACCGCATTATTATTTTGTATCAATGATTGATTAATCATTTCCTGTACCTGAACCGGTGTCAGAATTTCATTTTGCTTTAGCGCTACCTCCTGTTCTGGTTTGGATTGATTAAAACTGATTCGCAATTCTCCTTCAGAATAAGTAATCTCGGGTCCGATTAATCTCGCAGCCACTAAAATCAAAATAAAGGAAGCAGCTATGCTCATCCATGTTTTAAACATTCCTGTATGCCAGAATGAAATTTGAGGAGCCGACAAATCACTCACAATCGAAGGGGCAATTACTTCTTTATCCTGAATGCCCTTGAGTAATTTCCGGGTATCCATCATCTGTTCAAGTTTCTGCAACTCATCGGGATGTTGATTCAGATACTGAATTACTTTTTCTGTTTCTGCGGCATCGAGCTCACCATACAGGTAAGCGATCAGTGTGCCTTCGTCTGGTTTATAATTCATAACCTATGGTTTCTTTTGTAATATTCCTGCTCTCCAAAATCTTCTTCAGTCCATCTAACCCATAATACATTCTTGACTTCACGGTGTTCTCCGAAATGTTCAG
>JALOMN010000424.1 GCA_025455445.1 Cyclobacteriaceae bacterium | reverse complement strand
CCTATTGAAAAACAAAGGGAATTGAGAAAGGGTATCAATAAAGGAAGGCAGGTTTTTAAAAAAGGTCGTTATGAAAAGATCTTGCATAAAACATTACAACACTCATGATTCGTATTGGAATTATTAATGTTTCCGATCGGGCCAGCAAAGGTATTTATGAAGATCTTCCCGGAAAGGAAATCGTAAATACCCTCAATGAATATCTTCTTTCACCATGGGAAAAGGAGTATGCCATAATCCCTGACGAACAGGATTTGATCGAAAATAAAATGATTGAAATGGCCGATAAAAAAAATTGCTCCCTCATAATCACGTGTGGTGGAACCGGCCCCGCTAAAAGAGATGTAACACCTGAAGCAACCGAAGCAGTTTGTGATAAAATGATGCCCGGATTTGGTGAATTAATGCGCAGCATAAGCCTTAAATATGTTCCTACCGCAATATTATCAAGACAAACAGCCGGAATTCGAAACAATACGCTGATTGTAAATCTTCCGGGGAAACCAAAAGCCATCAGACAATGTTTAGATGCTGTGTTTCCTGCAATTCCGTATTGCATTGATTTATTGGAAGGCCCAAGAATGGAATGCAATACGGCAACAATGAATGCATTCAGACCTAAAGAGAACTAACTATTAATTCGTAAAAAATGGCAAGGATAAAGTACTATTATGATACTGAGACCTGTAAGTATGAGCGAATTAAAACTTCTACAAGCGACATTATTTTAAATGCCCTTGGAATTTTCTCGCTCACATTGGCAATGGCTGCTGGTATCTTGCTAATCTTTAGCTCATACTTTGAATCACCAAAAGAAGTGATGCTAAGAAATGAAGTGAGAGAATTAGAGTTTTACTATGAGAAACTGCTTGCAGAAGTAGATAAACTTCAAATCCAACTTCAAAATATGGAATATCGCGATGATAATATTTATCGCGTAGTATTAGGGGCAGAACCCATCGATAAAAGCATTCGTGAAGCCGGAGTAGGTGGTATGGACCGATATGAAGAAATTAAAGAGAAAGGAATTATTCACGATGATATCATTGTAAAACTAACTGAAAGCGTGGACAACCTGCGCAGAAAAATTTATATCGAAACAAAATCGCAAGATGAAGTTGTAGAGCTAGCTGAAAATAAAGAAAAGCTCTTTGCCTCTATTCCTGCCATACAACCTGTTTCAAACAAGCAATTGATAGCACTTGCTTCCGGTTTTGGTTTACGAATTCATCCAGTGTACAAAGTAAAGAAAATGCATACAGGCATTGACTTTGCCGCATCTATAGGCACGCCAATCTATGCCACCGCTGACGGTATCATTGACCAATTAGAGGTGAGCTTTAGCGGATATGGAAAAATGATTGAAATAGATCATGGCTTTGGCTATCGTACACGTTATGCCCATATGCATGGTTTTGCTGTTAAAAAGGGTCAGAAAGTAAAGCGCGGAGATCTGATTGGATATGTGGGTGATACCGGCTTATCTACAGCTCCTCACCTTCATTACGAAGTATTTGTAAATGGTAAACATGTTAATCCTGTGTATTACTTCTTTAACGATTTGAACCCAGCCGAATATGAAAAAATTATCGAGCTTGCCTCTATCGAAAATCAGGCACTCGGTATGTAAAATTAAGATTACTGGTATAAGAAAGGTCTGGATGTACAATCCAGACCTTTTTGCTTTTATTAAACTATGAATTGATAATTGGATTAGCAATTCCTACTTTAGTAAACCAAAACCAATCTATGCGATTCATTATTCTAATTGCAGCCTTAACAGCGTATATACAAACTTACTCACAAGGATGCAGTGATGCTGGCTTCTGTACCATGGGAGCCATGAAACCCGACCAACCCTTTAACAGAAATGTTAAAATAAAATTACGTTCTATGGAAGTGAGCTTCTATAGAGGAACAACTACCACAACACCTGTTGTTTATGTTACCACAATGGATTTCAATTTTAGCATCAACAGCCTATCTTCTTTTCAAATTAAAGTTCCATATACATTTGTGCGACAGGGTAATTTAGGTTCGACAGAAGGCCTGAGTGATTTATCATTATGCTACACACGTTCAATTAAATCAACAGATAAATTTGATCTCAATTTTTCTGCGGGTGCAAAAATCCCTACTAATAAATCCGATTTATTATCTGATAAATTTCCGGGCGAACCTTTACCTATGTATTATCAAACTAGCCTGGGCACATTTGATTTTGTGTCAGGAATATCATTAATCAATCGAAAATGGCTATTCGCAACCGGTATACAAATTCCATTAATTCATAAAAATGAAAATACATTTGACTGGACTGACTTTCCGGAATATCCCAGTCAGGAATATATCGAAACATATAGCCAGGCAAACTTATTGAAACGAGGCATTGATGTGATGTTGCGTGTGGAAAGAAACTTTCGCTTTTCAAGATTAAACTTTAGTGCCGGACTATTGCCCATTTACCGCATCACCAATGATAGGATAACGGATCTTAATGGTGTAGAAGTAAAACCAGATGGAGCAAAAGGACTAGCCTTAACTGGCATTATTACAGGAGGTTATCAATTCAATGTAAAGAACGGAATCAAATTATTATGGGGGCACAAAATAACGCAGCGGGAAAAGAATCCGGATGGCCTATCTAGAGTAATGGTAACCTCACTTACTTATAACTACCGTTTCTGATGAAGTTAGC
>JALOMN010000423.1 GCA_025455445.1 Cyclobacteriaceae bacterium | reverse complement strand
CGACCTTTCACGCCTCGGATTAAAAGCAATGATAGCAGCTTCATTGGCTACGCTTATGACAGCCACGATTGCTGGTGCAATATTTTAAGCAGACCTGTTATGAAAGTTGTAAATTTCTTACTTGCACTACTTTTTCTTGTATTTGCATTTCTACAGGTGAATGATCCTGATCCCTTGTTGTGGATTTTGATCTATGGCAACATGGCGGTGCTTTCAATATTGGCCATGTTTAAAATGCACTTCAAATATTGGGTGCTACTAAGTGCTTTATTTTTTATCGTATACGGTTCCATACTGGCAGGTGGTGCCTGGCAATGGTGGCAATCACCTGACAAGTCGCTACTTTTTGATGACCTTGCCAAAATGCAGAATATCTACATTGAAGAAACCAGAGAATTTCTTGGTTTGGTCATTTGCCTCGCAGCATTAATATTGCAATATATTACACAAGTGAAGCCTACTCGATAAATACTTTTTCAACTTTTCTTACTCCTCCTTGCTCTACCACTAACAAATAGATACCGCGTGTATAGGATGAAGCATCATAGAGTATCGAATTATCTTGTAATGTATGACTGCTCTCACTGCGTATTCTTCCCATCATGTCATAGGTTTTAATGGTGACATTACTATCGCTAGCACCAGTCCAGGTAATGTTGAATTTCTTATCCAATACAGGATTGGGATACACGGAGAAGGAAGTCGATTCATCTTCCACACCCGTGACAAGAAAATCTACCAAACCTGTTCCGGGCGAAGGTTGCTGCACGGTGGTGTAGATATGAAACTCTCCGGGTGCAAGCATCATTGGTTCATTCTCATTGGTTACAGTAATCGAAGTATTACCAAAATAATCATACCATGTTCCGGGCTTGGTAAAAACCGCACCGGTTTTCTGATATGACACCGAGAAATTACCTATTATGGAAACATCCATTCGAGCAGAGGTAATCTTGACACTCCTGATGGCACCCACTGGAGCGAAAGTCAAGTTTCCACTTTTAAATACATCCTTATTGTCGCGAATTAATCGGTTAATCGCAGCCACCGTATTATACAAGCGCTGGCGGTCTGTATTGGTATAGTAATTCAAACTTCCTGTTCCCCATGGAAGTGGTTTTAAATCAAGTCGGCAGTTATTGCTGATGGTTCCATCCTGGCAATAGTTAATACTTTTATCGTAACCCAGTTCTCCAAATTGCCACAGCATTTTTGGTCCGGGCAGCGTGTAGAAAAAAGCAGCACCCATCTTGGCCCGATTAAGCGCCACACTCAAATCTTTGATATTGTATGAACCATTTGATTGTCCTTTATTAAGAAGTTCTACCATTTGCCTTTCTTCATCGTGACTTTCCATGTAGTTCACATAGGTAAGGCGGTTTGCCTGATTGATATTTGAATCAGTATTACCCTCTAATGCACTGGCATAGGTGAACGTCATATTACCCCAAAGTAACATTCCTTTTCCGGCAAGCACCGCTTCTTCGTTTCCATCTGCAAAATGCTCTAATATCACGTATGCATTTGGTTTCGATTTCCAGATTTCGTCCGCCATGCGTGAAAGAATATTTATCCTGCTTTGATCATACGCACCCCATGCACCCACATTGTTTGGATTATTGGTTTGTGTAAATCCTTTTGATAAGTCAAACCGAAAGCCATCAAAATGATATTCGTGTAACCAATAGCTGCACACAGTATCCACAAAGTTCTTTGTGTATTGGCTTTCATGGTTGAAATCGTAACCTACATTAAATGGATGGGTAGCATCTGGATTGAACCATGGACTGCTAGCGGAAGGTTTGTTGGCTGCCTTATCGAAATACATCTGCACCATTGCATTTTGCCCAAAGGCATGATTGAGCACCATATCAAGAATTACAGCAATACCTTGTTCATGTGCTTTTTGAATAAAGTTTTTAAGATCGTTTTTAGTACCATAAAATTTATCAGGAGCCAGAAAGTAGGAAGGGTTATATCCCCAGCTCAGGTTACCTTCAAATTCCATGATCGGCATCAGCTCAATTGCATTTACACCCAATCTTTTTAAGTAAGTGAGTGTATCAGTAAGGTCTTTATAATTGCGAGAACCGATAAAGTCGCGTAATAGCAATTCGTAGATAACCAGTTCTTTCTTATCAGGTGCTACCCAATTTGATTCGCTGGCTGCCCAGGTGAAAGGAGTTTGATCGGTTTGCAACACGGAAGCTATACCATATTGTGTTTTATTATAGTCTGGCAGATTAGGGTAGGTTGCCGAAGGTATGAATGAATCATTATAGGGATCCGCAACTTTATCGGCTAATGGATCGCCTACCTTTATTGTGCCGTCTACCCAATACTGAAATATATATTCCTGCCCCGGTGTAAGTCCGGAAAGTTCAAGCCAATAGCGTTCACCATCGGGTGTTCGCTTCATAAAATAATTATCATCCAGTTCCCAATTATTGAAATCACCTACTACATAGACAAAACTCTTTTGGGGAGCCAATAATACAAGCGTAGCCGTGGTTGCATCAGTGTGATAATTGATTCCATCCTTTATTCCGGGTGGCAGTGGCTCTTCTTGTAAATCAGGTCTGGTTTTAAAGGTAAACGTGGAAAAAGTTTCCACCGGAGTGCCGTTGATAACGGCAGTGATTTTTACAATCACATCACCGGAGGGTGGCGTATAAAAAGTACTTATGACATTCGTATT
>JALOMN010000053.1 GCA_025455445.1 Cyclobacteriaceae bacterium | reverse complement strand
TTTTCCATTGTATAAGGAGTGTCACCAAAGCCACGGAAAATATTTCCGTCATCAAGGTTAAAGTTCCATGGATACCGAAGCCCCGCCTGTGCACTTAGCCAAACGAAGTTTTTGATTGACCGTTCGAAAGTCATCCGAATCCGAAGTTCACTTCTGCGCAACTCTGGGTTAACAATTCCCTCCACTCCTTTTAATGATGACATGCGATAGGTTTGACCTTCTAACTCATATCCAAAAAAAGCAAGTGTGCGTGTATTGAATGTTCTACGAAAATTTGCTCGTGCCGGGAAGACCGACTCAATTCCCCACTTGCGCGATGGCGCAGTATAATTATACATGAAAACCGGAATCAGGTTTGGTTCGCCCACCCGATACGTGCGTGAGAAACCAAAGCCGTACATAAGCCGATCGTGTTTTTTCCAACCATATATAAAGGTAGGTGATACCCTTGTGTAACTCAACGACTGGAAATCAGGTAAAAAATAATCACCATTCAAGTCAAACACGAATTGAATCAGCATAAATCTTTTTTCGTTAAACGGCTTGAATAACGTAGTCGTAACGCCTGTGGTGCGCAGGCCACGCGTTTGAAGTGAGGAACTGATCGGATGCGACTCACTCGACTCAATTTGATAGTTGGTTTCCCAATAATTGACACCAATATTCAAAAGAACATTGGCACGAGATATAACCGGAAAGTTACTGTTGATTCGAATACCCTGCACACTCTTTACGCGCACGCTTGATTCCGGCAGGCTGCCCCATACACCAAAATTAAGGTCATGAGCACCTTGAAAATCGTAGCCAAGCGAGATTAGTTTATTCGGACTTTGATCCAATACTTTATTGGTAGCAAAACGTTTAGCACCATCAGCCAATTCTGCATCATCATACATGCTGAAATCTTCTTCCACTACAGTGGTATCCGATTCCTGTGCGAAGAGGTTCATAGAAAACACCACCAGCAAACCTGCGAGTTGAAAACGAATCATAAGATTACTTTTTCTTAATGATTACTCGCTTCCAAACATCTGTTCTTCCAAACAGGCTCACACCAATGAAGCCGCGTACATCTAACGTGTTTTCATCAGTAAGTGTAATGGTGCAAGAATAGGTGCTTCCACTTTCCGGATCGTATATGGTTCCCTCCTCCCAAATTTTCTCGCCCTTGTATATAAAATCCTTTAGCATGCTATAACCTAATAATGGCTTAGAGCGCAAACTTTCGTCAGGATTGTTCTTATCCAACTTAGGGTTGCCTGCCTCATCCTTGGGTTCCCGCAACCAAACTATGCGTCCATTAAACTTGTCTCCTGCTCTATCAATTTTGATTCGAGCTTTGCCACTGCCAGATTCCCAAACGCCAAGAATAGCCTCAGATTCGACCTGGCCAAAAGAAAAAGCGGTAAAAACAACTGAAAATAGACCTAGAAGCGATAATCTTTTCTTCATAAGAGTAATGCTAGTTTAAATCAAAGTAATACTATCATTCAAACTTAGTTAAAAAAGGATTGTCAATCAAAAATCCTTTGCCAGCGGACTGTGTATTCACCGCACTGCTTTTATATCAGATTATACTTAGTACCCTCCTTTGCCGTAGTTCTTCTCCGGCAAATGGGTGTTTAGTTTAATTCATTATTTTTTGTTGGTGTGCCGCTCGTAATGTAATCGTACTAATTCGCAGCGGAGTTTTCGCGCTTAGAATCAATAAAAAAAAATTGGATTTTGTGAGAAGTGAAACTTCTTCCTCTTCAGATTTACAATAGGAATAAAAGTAGATTTAAATCAAATTGTCACCAACCATTTTTTAACATCATTACCTGCAGAATTCAACCGGGTGCTTACTGCCGGATAGGAATTAAACCTTAACAGAGTCTCTATATTCCTTAATCCACTGAGAAAAATAGGAAACAGCGTTATCAAAATTTCGTTTAGCAGCATCACTCATTCCTAGATTCAATTCCCATTCCATACCAGAAATGGCCATCACATGCACTTCGGGAGATTGATTAAATAAATCATTGGCCAACCAAAGAACAGTTTCTGGCTCAAGCTTATGGGTAGTAAATGCTTCGGTGCGGACCGGGATACACTTGTAAAAGGAATAACCGTTTTCGTATTCTTTGTGCGAGGCGTCTACAAAAATTACTTTTTTATATTCTGTGATCAGTAGCGCATCTTCGATTTGTAATTGGTAACGATACTCAACATCAAAAATATCTTTAAGGGAAGAATATTCGTCAACAAAATTCCACCCGAGGGCATCATCACTTCGGCCATTGTTACCAATGCCGATTATAAGGATTCTGCTATCCGTTTTTAATTCGCTCATCGATCAGTTCTCCTTTATGATTGATTAATTCTACGCGTAAAGGCATTTGTCCTAACGCTTGAGTTGCACAGCTTAAGCATGGGTCGTAGGCACGTATGGCCACTTCTACCTGGTTTAGCATGCCATCGGTAATCGCACCTTTCTGGCTGATTACGTTGTTTGCCACCCAACGCACCGCACGGTTCATCGCTTCGTTGTTGTGTGTGGTGGAAACAATCAGGTTGCAGCGTGTGATCATTCCTTTCTCATCTACCTGGTAGTGGTGGGTGAGGGTGCCACGCGGTGCTTCAATAATACCGATACCTTCTAACCGATGTTTACCTTCGCGCACCAGGTCATTGCTCATGATTTCATCATCATGCAATAATTCATTCATTACTTCTGCGCAATGTAAGATTTCAATGAGTCGTGCCCAGTGTGAGTATAGCGTACTGTTATTCACTTTCTTGCCGGTGAAGGCTACATAAGCTTGTCTTTCTTTTTCAGCTAATGGTGTCGGGATGGCGTTGCAAATATTCAGGCGCGCCAATGGTCCTACTCGATTCCATCCATGTTCTCTTCCTACTTCTTTCAAATAAGGAAACTTCATGTACGACCAACGCTCTACACCTTCCAAAAAATATTTCTGATAGTCATCGGTAGCTACATCCGGTAAAGTAATTTTTCCGGTACTGTCAATGGCGCGCAATTTTCCGTGATAGAGTTCCATGTTTCCAACATCATCTACCATACCGAGGTGTCCGGAAGGGAATGTGGCGAACGTATCGAGCAGGATGCGGTTTTTTTCATGATATCCTTTTATGAATTCAATGATTTCCAGCGACCAATCAATCATAGTTTGAATATTAGGGAGGTCTTTTCCGTTAAGGAAATAGTCGCGCTCTTTTGGATCGAATGTCTGGTGCATGCCACCAGGCACAGCCGCCACACCGTGAATTTTTTTACCGGATATGGCGCGGATGATTTCCTGGCCAAACTTGCGCATTAAAATTCCTTTGCGCGCCAGTTCTTTATTTTCGATGGCCACCGCAATTACATTTCGTTTTTCTACGGGTGCATCCATGCCGAATAATAAGTCGGGGGAGGCGAGGTAGAAGAAGTGCAAGGCGTGTGATTGAAATATCTGGCCATAGTGCATCAACTTTCTAAGTTTGAAAGCTGCCGGTGAAAGGTCTTGCGGATCCACACCCACTAATTGATCAATCGCTTTGGCTGCTGCCAGGTGGTGACTCACGGGGCAGATTCCACACAAGCGCTGCACCAGCACGGGTGCTTCCCAATAGGGGTGGCCTTGAATGAATCGTTCAAAGCCTCTGAACTCTACAATGTGAAAGAAGGAGTCTTCCACTTTGCCATATTCATCCATGTGTATGGTTACTCGTCCGTGTCCTTCAACGCGGGTTACCGGATCGATAGTGATTTTCTTTTTCATAATTTCTTATTTTGATGTGGTTGAGGATGAATAAAAAGTCAGAGACCTTTCGATATGTCATTCCGGGCCTGCCTGCGCTTTGCCGCTTCGGCAAAGGCAGGCTTGACCCGGAATCCCGTGGTGTGCGCACCCAATGGGATCGCGGCTCAAAGGCCGCGATGACAGATTAACTTTTTATTTATCCTCAACATAATCCTATTAATCGTATTTAAATTCAGAATATAACAATGAGTAGTCTTCGCCCCACAACAAGCTCTTCACCACTTTCCAGATGTGATTGGCAGTAGGAGGGCAGCCCGGTATGGTATAATCCACTTTCACAATTTCATTGCAGGCATATACCCGATCGAGAATCTTTGGCAAATCTTCATGATAAGGTACGCGCGATTCTCCTGCTTCGCTGGTTACACTATTCAGATACGCTTCTTCAAGACATTCGCCCAGCGGAATGGTGTTGCGCATGGCAGGTAAGCCGCCCCATATGGCGCACTCACCCATCACCACCAGGATGTCGCACATCTCTCTGAACTTCTTCAGTGTTTCAATATTCTCATCGTTGCAACAGCCACCTTCTACTATACCGAGGTGACAACGTTGTGTAAAAGTTTTGATATCAGTAAGTGGAGATTTGTTGAATGATACTAATTCAACGATGTCTAATAATTCTGTATCAATATCCAGCATAGACATGTGGCAACCGAAACAGCCTGCCAATGATACCGTGGCAATAGTTTTCTTTTCAAAGTTTGCCACTTTTGGTTTTTCAGTGATGGTGTGTTTGTAATGCGTTTGCGATGACTCCATATCGAATTTTCTTTCACCAAACGGTTTGGATAAACTCTTACCTCGCACTATGATGGCACCGGTGGGGCAGATCTTCATCGCTGTTTCTGCTTGTTCATCGGTAAGCAAAGCTTCTTGTGTATAGTCAATGCCCACTTGTGTTTCATTGCCGCGGTTGATGTTCATAAACACGCGCTTGCCTTCAGTGGTGAGCACTTCTTCCACACATCGTCTGCATTTAATGCAACGATTATTTTCCATCACCATACGTTTTGGTAGATAGTCAATCAGCCTGTCTTTAAACAAGTGCGGGAAGCGGGTTGTGGCAATTCCTAATTCATAACCCATGTGTTGCAAATCGCAACTGCCGCTCTTTTCGCAGGCAGGGCAGAAGTGATTGCCTTCGGCAAACATCATTTCAATTAATGCTTTGCGCATGTCTAATAGGTCGGGTGTATTCACTTCTACTTTCAAATCTTCCTTTACGAAGGCAGTGCAGGCAGGATCATACCGACCATTGATTTTACAGGTGCAGGTGCGACAGGTGCCGAGTGGAGGATCAATATGTTTGAAATAGCAGAGTGATGGAATAAAGACACCATTTTCTTTGGCGGCATCCACGAGGTTAGTGCCTTCTTCAGCCTTATACTGTTTGCCATCAATCCAGAATGTGCAGGTTGCCATGTTATTAGGGTTTGTATCGTTCATATTCTGCCACTGAAGACAGATGATCAAATTTTCTATACATACTATTATCAGTATCCGCGAAACGTGTGGCGAAATAATCATTGAATTTGTCCACGCATTGTATTATCGAATTGCCTGCAGTTTTACCTAATCCGCAGCGACTGGTAGTTTTCATGATGGTACTCCAGCTTTTCAATTCCTTCAGATCGTTCATATCGGCCAGTCCGTTTTTTAGCCGTTCAAGTTTACGATGCAAAATAAAGTTACCTGCTCTGCATGGGGTGCACACTCCGCATGATTCATGTTTAAAGAAATTTGAGAAGTTTAAAAGAATATGCACGATATCGCGTTGACTATTGAAGAGCATAAATGATCCACCACAGCGGATATCTTTTTGTGCAAGCAGATCGAGCATGGAAATGCGCCTGTATTTTTCTTTTATCGAGATTGCCTCTCCGGAGGGGCCGCTTACCTGGATATAAAATGGATCCTTTGCACCACAATGTTCCAATAATTCGGCCACCGTCATACCCCATTCAATTTCATAGAGCCCGGGTCTCTCGCAGTCGCCTGAAATACTGATAAGCTTTGTTCCTGGCGAGCCTGGTATGCCGCGTTTGAGATATTCGAATGATCCAATTTGTATTAATCGGGCTACTGCAGCAAATGTTTCTACGTTGTTCACCACGGTGGGCATTTCCAGATATCCTTTTTCAACCGGATAAAACCACTTGGTGCGTGGTTCACCGCGTTTTCCCTCCATGGATTCCAGCATTGCGGTTTCTTCACCACACACATACGCACCGGCACCTACTTCAATTCGTATATCAAAATTAAATCCATTAATACCCGCTGCATCCGGACCGAGTAATCCGCTTTCATGAAAGGCGCTGATTTCATTTTCAAGTTTGTGCACGAGCCATTGATACTCGCCTCGCAGGTAAATGATACCATATTCAGCCCCTATTGTATACCCCGCTATGATCATACCTTCCAGCACTGAGCCGGGTTGGTTGTTTAGCAGTACGCGATCTTTAAATGTACCGGGCTCACCTTCATCGGCATTGCACACGATAAACTTAGGCGTGTCTTTGTAGCCACGGCAGGTATTCCATTTTTTCCATGTAGGGAAAAACGCGCCACCACGGCCGGCCAGTTCAGAAATGCGAAGTTGTTCAAGTACTCCTTCTGGTTTTAGTTCTGATAATTTATGCAGCGCTTCACCGCGTGTAAAAGGTGCAAAGAAAATGGTGCGATTGTCTGCAGGTGTATATCGGATGTTATCGCTTGGTGTATCACAGATTTCTGCGGCTGATTTTCCTTGCTTTAGCTTCTGAACAATTTCTTTCACCTTCAATGCATTGAGATTAGTGAACGGATAGAAATCGATCAGTGCGGCAGGTTCCTGGTCACTTAACCCGATGCATGGTGTAGCAAATAATCCAAACGTGCCGGATGGATCAGTAGATCCTAACCGCGCTCCCGTTTCGCGCTCAAAGGTTTCGCGTATGCGCTCATATCCTTTTAATTCAGAGATGATGCTGTTGTTGATGTAGATGGTATGTTTTCCTGCAGGCTGCTGATGGAAGAAGTGATAGAAGGTGGATACACCTTCCACTTCGATATCAGAAAGCTTATAAACTAAAGAAAGTTTTTTGATTTGTTCGGGAGAAATGCAGCGTTCCTCTTCCTGAAGTTGCCACAATTGCGACAATAGTTTGGAACGGGCAGGCTCAACTGAAAAAATCTTTTTTGTGTGGGTTGTTGTGCTCATAATTAGCCCTTGGTTAGCGACTAAATATGAGTTTTTATTACTTATCGAAGTATGATAAAAGTCATACAAGCGATTGTCATTTCACACAAATTTTTTTTATAAAAATTGAAGGGTATTTTATTTCAAAATCGGGCTAATTATTGGGGTAAATTGAGCCTAATCAGGTTAAAAATGCCCATGGCGGATAAACGGATATTCAACATTCTGTCTTTCGAAAGCTGCAACTTACGCGCAACCGTTTTGTGTTTGTCGCAATAGGCTATCCATACTGTGCCCACCGGCTTTTCAGGGGTGCCTCCATCAGGGCCTGCAATGCCACTGGTGGCTACTCCAATGTCGGTATTGAATTTAATGCGCACTTGCTGGGCCATTTCTATGATGGTTTGCTCACTTACTGCGCCAAACTCGTTCAACGTATTTTCATTCACTTCAAGCGCACTCATTTTTATTTCATTGGCATATGCCACAATGCTTCCTTTAAAATAATCGGAGCTACCGGGCACAGTAGTAAGCTGGTGCGACACATATCCACCCGTGCAACTTTCTGCCACCGAGAGGGTAAGTTTTTTTTCACGCAATAATTTTCCGATTACAATTTCAATGGTATTTTCTCCATACCCATAGATGTGTTCTCCTACAAGAACTTTAAGTTTTTCGGTGAATGCGTCTGCTTCTTGCTGCAGGGTTTCTTTTGAGTTGCCAAAACAGGTGAGCCTCAACTTTACTTCACCCAGGCTGGGCAGGTAGGCCAGCTTAATATGTTCGGGCAATGATTTCTCCCAATCAGAAATCTTATCTGCAAGAAAAGATTCACCTATGCCAATGGTGCGAATGAGTTTGTGATGAATAACAGGTAGCTGATATTTTTTACTGAGCCGCGGTAAAACCTGCTCAGTCATCATCTTTTTCATTTCGTGCGGCACACCGGGCATTGACATAAATACTTTTTCGCCTTTGTTAAACCACATGCCCGGGGCAGTGCCCACCGGATTGGTAATTTTTTCGCAGGCAGAAGGCAAGGCAGCTTGTTGCCTGTTCAGTTCTGTCAACTCTCTTCCACGACTTTTAAAAAACTCCGTTATTTCAGCGAGTGCTTCATCATGAATTTTAAGGTCACAATTAAAATACTTTGCCAATAATGGTTTGGTCAGGTCATCGCTAGTTGGACCTAAACCACCGGTGATTAATATGATGTCGGCCCTTTGCTCTGCTTCCGCGAAAGCGGTGAGAATTTCTGACTCTATATCGCCTACTGTAGTTTTG
>JALOMN010000422.1 GCA_025455445.1 Cyclobacteriaceae bacterium | reverse complement strand
GATAATTATTTTCATAGAGTTTTTTATCAATTAATTAACCAAAGTTAGTCCTATTGACTTCTTAAAATTTGTGATCTTCATCACTCACTTTTAAAACCACGCTGGCGGAGCGCTTCAAACACGACTACTGCTGCCGCATTGCTTACATTCATCGAGTCGATTTTACCCTGCATAGGAATAATAATGTTGGCCTCAGAATTTTTTACCCAGATATCAGATAAGCCGGTTGCTTCGGTGCCTAAAATAATAGCCGATGGCACCGTATAGTCTGCTTCGTGATAAGGTCTGGATGCCTTTAAGTACGTGCAATAGATTTTGATATTGTTTCTTTTAAGCCAGGCAATGGTTTCTTCTGATGTGGCGGAAGCTATCTGCTTGGTAAATACACATCCCACACTGGAACGAATTACATTTGGATTGTAAAAATCGGTTTGTGGATCGCAAATGATAACCGCGTCAACACCGGCAGCATCGGCAGTGCGCAATATTGCGCCAAGGTTGCCTGGTTTTTCAACAGCCTCAAGAATTAGTAATAAGGGATTTTTCTTTAAGACGATATCATCCAGCCGGTGTAGCTTTTGTTCGGCTACCGCCAAAATACCGCCCGTACTTTCGCGTATCGCAATTTTATCAAAGACTTCTGGTGAAACAGGTATCAACAGTTTATCATGGCTGAGCAGGTCTTGCGATTCATCCTTGTTTAACCTTTCCTCACAAAAAAAAATATTTCCAATTTTATAACCTGCCTCTATGGCCATGCGCACTTCTTTGGCACATTCAACAATGAAAAGACATTGCTTTCTACGTTCCCTGGGTTTTTCCAATGAGAGAAGACTTTTAATCTTCGGATTTTGAGTGCTGGTGATTTTAAAATGCATACTTTTTCAAAATTCAAGATTCACCGTGCAAGTTCAAAGTAAATACCGATTCTAATTTCATATTTTTGAATCTATTCAAATTGTATCATGTTATTTCGCACACCATTTTTTTTGCCATGGTTATATCCAAGCCTGATATGGCGTGTGAATACTGCAGAGCGTAAGATATTTCTCACCTTTGATGACGGACCAGTTCCGGGGCCTACCGAGTTTGTGCTGGAGACACTAAAGAAATACAATGCAAAGGCAACTTTTTTTTGTATAGGAGATAATGTGCGAAAGCATCCGATGGTGTTTAAAAAGGTGGTTGCCGATGGACATGCTATCGGCAACCATACGTTTCATCACATGCCAGGTTGGGAAAATTCTACCTCGGATTATTTAAATGATACACAAAAGTGTGAAGCACAACTTGAAGAATCGGGCTATAAATCAGGCTTGGCTGGTAAACCCTATTTTCGTCCTCCTTACGGAAAGATTACACGGGCACAGATTCGGGCTTTGTCAAATTATAATATTGTGATGTGGGATGTGCTCACTCAGGACTATGATAAATCGCTTTTGCCTGAAACCTGTCTGAATAAGTCCATAAAGGCAACCCGAGCAGGATCTATTGTGGTGTTTCACGATAGTGTAAAAGCGATGCCTACTCTTGAATATGTGTTGCCGCGCTACCTTGAATATTTTAAACATCAAGGTTATTTGTTTGAGTCTTTGCAGTGAGGATTCGATAGTAAGTGATGCTTCCAAAAAATGAAATGAGTAATCAAACCAGTATTCATGTTTTAATTTGTGTGCTCGACTGGGGCCTGGGACATGCAACACGATGTATCCCTGTGATTAATTCTTTCAGGGAGCAACAGGTTAAGGTTTCTATTGCAGGCAATGGTTCATCGCTTGATTTATTAAAAAAGGAATTTCCCGAACTTTCATTTCATCAATTGCCTTCCTATTCCGTGAAATATGGATCATCCGGTTTTTTCTTCTCGAAACTTGCAACGCAGGTTCCAAAAATTTTTAATGCGATACGCAAGGAGAAAAAGGAAATGGATAGACTTGTGAAAAGTATCAATCCCGACATCATTGTGTCTGATAATCGATATGGTTGTTATGCTGACAATGTTTATTCAGTTTTTATAACGCACCAATTAAACATTCAATTACCATGGCCACTGCGTATAGCAAGCAGTATTGTTAATTACTTCTATGATAAATTACTTGAACGATTTAATGAAATTTGGGTGCCTGATTTTCCAAATCACGCACTATCAGGTTTGCTTTCAATGAGTACAAGACATAATGTGCGCTTTGTAGGTTCGCTTTCTAGATTTTCATATTCTGATAGTAATACTGAGGAGAAGTTAGTTGTAGGTTTGGTTTCGGGCCCTGAGCCACAACGCACTATTTTTGAAAATATCCTGAAACAACAATTTAAATTGTTAGACAATGAATCAATGATTATTCAAGGATTGCCTCAGCTAACATACCAATCAGTTAAGCAAGGTAATTTGACATTAATAAGTCACTTGCCTTCATCTGAATTATCTGAATTAATTGCCCGTGCAGATATTATAGTGGCCCGCAGCGGATATAGTACGGTGATGGATTTATACACTTTAAAAAAGAAGAAAGTCATTTTTATCCCCACCCCGGGCCAAACGGAACAAGAATATCTCGCAAAAGAACTTAACCGGAAGCGGATTGCGCTGAGCCAGACTCAACAAACATTAAACGTGCAACAGGCTTTAGACAGCTTAAAAAATTATACTGGTTTTATTAACGAACACGATGATGTTACTTTGCTAAAGATTTCGGTAGAAAATTTATTGGCAT
>JALOMN010000421.1 GCA_025455445.1 Cyclobacteriaceae bacterium | reverse complement strand
CTTATTTACGTTCCCTCCAATGAGGAATTGTACACCGTTGACAATACTAAATTATCCAGAATAAAACTGGTAGAGTATGACGGTAAACAGATTCCACTCACTGGGTCAGGCGATGTTCCTACACTTTTTGGCCCGGACAAGGCTCCAAAGTATAGTATTGTCGATGATCAGGGAGTGCTTGACACTGAGACAATAGAAGGCCCGCCTGGTCTTGATTTAGAAAATCAAATCAAGTTAGCCAACGCGCTTCCAGTGCCGATGTATAATTTTGGATTTGGGCTTCCAAAAAGTTTTGACTTACGGGTACGCTTTGCACCCACACTAACATTACAGGATTTAAAATTTAAATTATGGGGTGTAGGATTGATGCACGATGTGGGTCAGTATTTACCAGGAGTAAAAGCGCTGCCAATTGATATTTCTTTATTTGCGGGTTATACGAAAATGGATGTGGAAGTAGATGTATCAGGAAATGCCAACGGCAGCAACCAGACTGCCGAGACATCAATTAGTTCAGGCACTGTGCAGGCACTGATTTCTAAAAAATTATCAGTGTTTACATTTTATGGAGGAGTAGGATATAATTTTTCAAACTCAAGCCTTAAGTTAAAGGGTACCTATGATTTGGATGATGATGGAATAGAAGAAACCACTGATCCTATCAATTCTGAATTTGATACTTCCGGTTTTAGAGCAACCGGTGGGCTGCGGATTAAACTTGCAATTATTACCTTGCACGCAGATTATACTTTGGGAGATTATGACGCTCTTACCGCAGGGTTTGGTATAAACATCAGGTAAATAGTTGAACCATAATTTAAATGAGCATTGAGTGTAACTACAGACTCAATGCTCATTTCTTTTTTACCTGCCTTTGAAATCTGCCTTTCGTTTTTCAACAAAGGCTTTCATGCCTTCTTTCTGATCTTCTGAAGCAAACGTGAGGTAGAAATTCTTACGCTCAAATGCCAGCCCTTCGTCTAAATGAGTTTCAAATGATCGGTTTACAGCTTCTTTTGCTAATTGCACTGCTACTGGTGATAGTTGCGCAA
The DNA here is from genome assembly GCA_025455445.1 of Cyclobacteriaceae bacterium. Taxonomy (GTDB): domain Bacteria; phylum Bacteroidota; class Bacteroidia; order Cytophagales; family Cyclobacteriaceae; genus ELB16-189. The sequence goes on along the minus strand of JALOMN010000421.1, from coordinate 3,735 downwards.
TTTCTTTCGCCAGTGTAAATGCTTCGTGCATATACATTTCTTTGGGAACCACTTTATTCACTAAACCATAGTAATGTGCCTCGTCTGCCGATAAAAATCTACCTGTAAGAATTAACTCCATCGACTTTGCTTTGCCAATGGCTCGTGTGAGACGTTGGGTGCCGCCCGCCCCCGGTATGGTTCCGATTTTAATTTCAGGCTGACCAAACTTGGCGGTTTCAGAAGCAATGATCATATCGCAGGTCATCGCAAATTCACAACCACCGCCCAGTGCAAAACCCGATACGGCCGCGATAATTGGTTTTTTTGTTTTGCGGATTTGATCCCATGTGCTGAACTGATCTATTAGCAACATGTCAATGGCTGATTTATCTGCCATTTGTTTAATATCTGCACCGGCAGCAAAAGCCTGTTCATTACCCGTGATGATGATGACACGCACCTGGTCATTTTTATCAAGCGCCTGAAGTGCATCCCGCACTTCTTCCATGAGTTGTTTATTCAGCGCATTCAACTCTTTCGGGCGATTGAGTTCAATCAGTGCAATATTGGGTTCTTTTTGTTCGGTAACTTTAATGAATTCCATAGGAGTGATTTTATATGAAAACAAATCTAAAAAATGGTTGGTCAATCTCAGCAATTAATATCCTTAAAATAGAAAGACCTTTATACGATATGAGGATTAAAATAGAAAGACCTTTATACGTCATGAGGAGGCTATTTTTAACAAAGAGCAGAAAGGTTTTACTATTCAGGATTATAAGTGCTGTATAAATTTGAAGTAACCTTGCACGGCTCTTATTTTTACCGGATATGAAAAAAGTATTATTTGTTTGTCTTGGCAATATTTGCCGCTCACCCATGGCAGAGGCAATTTTTAAACATAAAATTACACAGTTAGGCTTGCATGAATCTTGGGATAGCGATTCATGTGGAACCTCCAATTATCATATTGGCGATAATCCGGATAAGCGCACGATTCATTGTGTTAATAAAAACGGAGTAACGATTAAACATGCAGCTCGCCAGTTATCCAACCACGACATCGAAGAATTTGATCTGATTCTCGCCATGGATGAGAATAATCATCGGGATATTCTTCGGCTTGAGGCGGCCTCATTTCACCAACATAAAATTAAATTGATGCGCGAGTTTGATCCACATGGCGCGGGCAATGTGCCCGATCCCTATTGGGGTGGAGAAAAAGAATTCCAGGAAGTGTTTGAAATGCTGAGTCGCTCGATGGATAATTTTATAAATTCAATTCAAAGAGAATAATTTCAAATTTTCAACAACACTTGCAGCGTGGAGCGCGATGACTGCTCCAGCAGCAACCCCGGCTGACTGCGGTATTCGTTGTACGAAGCAGCATCATAATTTTTTATAGTGATAAGCGTGAGGTTGGTATTATAATATACTTCAAAGTGATTGCCTAACTCATGAATCAGGTTCATGATTTTTGTATCGCGAAAGTCCACACAGAATGAAAATGAAATGGCGGAATTTTGCATCACGTTTATACGCACGTTATGGTGCATCAATGCCTGAAAAATAATTCCGATTTGTTCTTCACTGATAAAGGTATAGTCTGTCACCTTGCAGGAGATCAGACACTGATTTTCTTTGAATACGATTAAGGGAGGAAGGCTTTCCACTTTACATTCATGTATGCGCGTGCCGGGCAACGAAGGATTGTCGAAGTTTTTTACAAGCAATGGAATTTTTGCATTAGCCAGTGGTTTGATTGTTTTGGGGTGAATCACGGAAGCCCCATAGTACGTCATCTCCGCGGCTTCCTGGTAAGGTAATTCTTCAAACACGGTGGCAGTGGGTATGCGTTTAGGGTCGGCACTCATCACACCGGGCACGTCTTTCCAGATGGTTACCGATTTTGCCTGCAGGCACGAAGCGAAGATAGCAGCGGAATAATCCGATCCTTCACGCCCCAGCGTAGTGGTTTTTCCTGCTTCGGTAGCACCGATGAATCCTTGCGTGACAATCTTCTTGTTGCTGAGCACTGTGGTTAGATGCTGGGCAGCTTGTTTGGTCTTCTCCCAGTTTACTTTGCCTTCGCGCCAGGTATCATCGGTAACGATATACTTTCGCGCATCAATCCATTCTGTTTCAATACCGATTGACTGAAGATAATGACTGAGTATCAAGGAAGACAACACTTCACCTTGCGCCACCACCTGATCATAGATTTCATCGAAGTTCCCGATACGTTCGGCATCATATGCCAACTGAGTGTATACTTTATCCAGTTCGGTAGGCAAAAGCGTTTTTGTAAGGCCAAGTTCTGCGACTGTTTGATTGTGATAGGTTTTGATTGCGCCAAGTTCTTCTTTGAAATCTTTAGCGTTCTGGCCAAGTGAAACAATTTGTTCAAGGGCGTTGGTGGTTTTACCCATTGCTGATACAATGATTAATAACTGACTGGAGGAGAATTTTTTAACTATTTCCCCCACATTTTTAATTGCATTGCTGTTTTTTACCGATGCTCCACCAAATTTAAAAACCTTCATAACCCTTATTTTATCTATTTCAAACGATTGCGCTATATTTACAGCCGTATTCGCCTATGTCAGGCCGAAATTAACATTCCCATGCAAAACGTCCTCATATGAGCAATTTTGTAGAAGCTTCCCGCATTGCTTTGCCCATCGGCACAGCGCTCGACCGATTTATTAAAAACAACCAGGATCAGTTTCAATATGCTTCTGGTGAACTTTCACAACTGTTGCGTGATATTGCGTTGGCATCGAAAGTAGTAAACCGCGAAGTGAATAAAGCCGGGCTCATTGATATTATGGGTGCGGTAGGCTCGCAAAATAGTGGTGGCGAATCACAACAAAAGTTAGATGTCCTTGCCAATATCCGTTTTACCAGGGCGCTCACCAAAGGCGGAGAAGTTTGCGCGCTCATATCGGAAGAAACAGAATCCTATGTGGATTTAAATAACCAGGGTAATTATGTGATTGCGATCGATCCGCTGGACGGTTCTTCAAACATTGATGTAAATGTTTCTATCGGTACTATATTTTCTGTCTACAGACGAAAGAGTCCGGTGGGCCAGCCGATTCAGGATATTGATATTCTGCAAGCGGGTAGCGAACAAGTTGCGGCCGGTTATATTTTATATGGCTCTTCCACCATGCTGGTGTACACAACTGGTTATGGCGTAAATGGCTTTACTTATGAATCAACCTTAGGCGAATATTTTCTTTCGCATGCCAATATGAAAATTCCGCAAGACGGAACCATTTATTCTATCAATGAGGGTTCTGCAAATTCGTTTTCGAAAGGAGTGAGCGACTATCTGCAATTTTGTAAGGATAAAAATTATTTTCGAAAGGAGTGAGCGACTATCTGCAATTTTGTAAGGATAAAAATTATACGGCCCGTTATATCGGTTCGCTGGTTGCAGACTTTCATCGCAACCTGCTGAAGGGAGGGATTTACATTTATCCGGGCACGGTTAAAAATCCAAATGGCAAACTTCGGTTGATGTATGAGTGCAATGCCCTTGCATTCCTGGCAGAACAGGCGGGAGGCAAAGCTACGGATGGCCACCACCGCATTTTAGACATTCAACCCAAAGACCTGCATCAACGCACACCTTTTTATGTGGGGTCAGCCAATATGGTGACGAAGGCCGAAAGTTTTATTTAGCAGATTCTTCCGCAGGGGCTTCAAATATTTCCGGAGCGTATTGCATCAGGATGGAATACCACT
>JALOMN010000420.1 GCA_025455445.1 Cyclobacteriaceae bacterium | reverse complement strand
AATCCGTGATTCAGTAGATAAGCTTGAACTACTCGTGGACAATGCAGATTGGCCATTGGTAAAATACCGTGAATTGCTTTTCCTCAGATAAGACAGCATCAGCTTAAAATAAAAAGCCCGGCCTCTTCAGAAGCCGGGCTTTTTTATTAGTTGATTGATAATAGTTAATTGAGGTTTAATATCTTTTTATACTCAGCAGAAGCGTGAAGCAATTCAATGGATTTCTTCAATTGTTGATCATATTTAAATCGTGATTCGGTTATTCCTTTTTCAAAATAATATCGCGAAGCAATCTCTTCTTCCAGCATGGGTTGTATCTGATCTCTAAAAAGCATGACGTCATTTTTTCTGGCTTCAGCAAGTTTTTGTTGCACCATTTCCAATTGCGGCTTAAGGTCACTATAGAAGCGTTCGTTTTTTGCTGTGGTTATCAAGTCGCTCACCTCATCTTCCAGCGGAAGCTGGTAGTTTAATGATTTTGATTTTAGCCAATTTGCAAATTCTGCATATTCCTTATCCGTAAGTGAAAAACTGCGGGGCTCTGCAATGGTAGTATGCGTAAATTCATAATTGGTTGCGAAATCAAACATATAACCCTCGGCATATAAAACACTCGTAATGACTGCAGGTTCTTTCGCTGCCAGTTGCACATCCGGATCAATACCACCTCCATCATACACTTTGCGCCCCCGCGAAGTAAGAAATTCCTTTTTCAATGAATCAGGTATTGCGCCTGCGCTTCCATCTTCCCTGCGATGCGTATAATCAAGTGTCTGTATGCATCGACCTGTAGGAGTATAATATTTGGCGGTAGTAATTTTAACCTGTGCATTGTAAGATAATTGACGTGGCACCTGAACCAATCCCTTGCCGTAGGATTTTTCACCAACAATTACTGCTCTGTCATAATCTTGCAAGGTGCCAGCTACGATTTCTGAGGCAGAAGCACTTCCACGATTGATTAGCACCACAATAGGTATTTCCAGGTCAACCGGGTTGTTAAGCGTTTCGTAGGTAATATTGTTTTCAGTGATTTTACCTTTTGTGTCAACTACCTTTTTCCCTTTCGGGATAAAAATATTACAAATATTAACAGCTTCATGCAAGAGGCCACCGGGGTTTCCACGCAGATCTAAAATCAGATGTTTGGCGCCTTTTTCTTTTAATGCAACTACTGCATTTTTTACTTCCTTACCAGCATCAACTGTGAATTCAGTAAGTTGCACGTATCCGATATCTTCTGCTATCATTCCATAATAAGGCACATTACTGATTTTTATTTTTTCACGTTTAAATTCAATATCAAAGGGTTGTTCTTTGCCAATTCTCTTCACTGTAAGCGTAACAGGTGTGCCCACCTGGCCGCGCATCAGTTGATTTGCTTCTTCAATGGTTAATTTGGATAAATCTCTTCCATCCATTTTGATGATTTCATCTCCTATTTTTAATCCATTCTTTTGGGCCGGATAATTTTCATATAGCATTGTCACTACAGTGCGATTACCCAGAGTACGTGTTACTGCACCGATGCCTCCATATTGTCCGGTGTTTTGTGTACGAAAGTCTTCCACCTGATCTTCAGAAATATAATTGGTGTAGGGGTCAAGTGAATTGAGCATCGCATCAATGCCAGTCCGGATTGTTTTATTCGGATTGATCTCATCTACATATAGGGCATTCACTTCTTTAAATATGGAAGCGAAGATTTCCAGGTTTTTTGCGATTTCGAAATAACGGTCGGCAGGGGGTGTGAAAGAAAATAAGATGAAACCTACGCACGTGAAAAGACCAATTATCCAACTTCTTCTTTTTCTCATCTGTTTTTAGTTACGTGTATTCGTAAAGTTACGTAAATCAACGCAACATGTTTTGCCAGTCAAATAAATTCGTAAATTTCATTATTAACCCCCAAATCAGTCTATATGCGAAATATTAAGAATGCCTTTTTGGCACTATTCTTTTTACTATTATTTATCTCGTGCCAACGCGAGAAATATGAGTTAAAAGCAGGTGAAAGTAACGGTTACAAATATGAATTTGTAACCAACGATCCTTTTAAAGTGCGGGTTTATACATTTAAAAACGGTTTAAAAGTCTATCTCAGTCAATACCAGAATGAACCACGAATTCAAACGCAGATTGCTGTAAAGGCAGGTGGTAAAAATGATCCTGCCGAAACTACCGGCCTTGCTCACTATCTCGAGCACATCATGTTCAAAGGTACCTCTTCATTTGGTACTTTAGATTGGGAAAAAGAGAAGGTATACCTGGATAGTATAGAGGGAATGTTTGAACATTACCGTACGCTCACTGATTCAGTAGAGAGGAAAAACTACTATAAGAAAATCGATGCGGTGTCAAACGAAGCATCCAAACTTGCCATAGCCAATGAGTATGACAAGATGGTTTCTGAAATCGGAGCACGTGGCACAAATGCCTACACTACCGAAGACAGAACTGTATACATTAATGACATTGCCGCGAATCAGTTAGAGAACTGGATTCGTATTGAATCGAACCGGTTTCAGGAAATTATTCCACGGTTATTTCATACTGAATTAGAGACCGTATATGAAGAGAAAAACAGAAGCCTCGATAATGACTACTGGAAAACATACGAGGCCATGTATGAACTTATCTTTAAAGCGCATCCGTATGGAACCCAAACTGTAATCGGAACGATTGATCATTTAAAGAATCCTTCAATCACTAATATC
>JALOMN010000052.1 GCA_025455445.1 Cyclobacteriaceae bacterium | reverse complement strand
ATCCGCTGCAATCCGCTTAATAATTTCTCTTATCTCGGCAATTCCCATCGGATCCAGAACATTGGTAGGTTCATCCAATATTAAAATAATGGGGTCGCTTACCAGTGCCGATGCAATGGCTAATCGTTGCTTCATACCTAGCGAATAGGTGCGATATTTATCATCCTTGCGAGATGTGAGTTCGACAATATCCAGTACGCGAGCCACATTATTCACATCAGCGCCTTTAATCATGGCATTGAGCTCCAGATTTTTCTGGCCACTCAGGTAAGGATAAAAAATCGGATGCTCCAATACTGCGCCAATCTTCTTGCGCGTATTATTTGTAGGCACTTCACCAAACCATGAAAAACTACCTGAGGTAGGATTTACCACGCTCATTAACATGCCCAGCGTAGTAGTTTTACCACTACCATTTGGCCCGAGCATGCCAAATACCTGACCTCGCTTTACTTCCAGGTTTAGCTGGTTAACAGCACAGAGTTTTCCGAAGTTTTTTGTGAGATTATGAATCGATAAGACTGTTTCCACGATAAAAGGTGGTTGGTTAGTTTTTAGAATCCTGATCTTTCTTCTTTGGCTCGTCCTTCTTTACAAAGTTCTCAATCCTCTTGCCTATGTCTGTATTGCTATCAATTGCTTTGAATAGTTCAGGGGCTTTATTAAGCGGAATCTTCCCAAGTATATCAAGCACCATAAGGTTGGTAGAGTCGTTTAGTAACATTACGGTACCTTTTACATCACCCTTTACCTCCTTCATGTAAACACCAAAGGATTTACCTTCATATCGGCCGGTCATTATTTCTTCATACGACTCAGACTTGTAAGCTCCCAGAAGTTTGGTAAAATCATTTTGTGAAAATTTTGAGGTTATCTTATCAACCATCAAAAAACGCATCTTGTCAATATCTTTTATCAATTCATCAAAAGCGGGATCCTCTGATTGATTGAGCATACGCAATGTATTTCGATAAAAATAAAGCGATAAACCTTCATACTTATCATCAAGTGACTGAGTTGTTTTGGTTTGAGCCTGCACGGCAACATTTATCAAAACCAAACAAATGAAGAGAACCTTTTTCATCTACACAGAGGTTAGTTATTAAACGCTAACTTTTTATCTTTTAATAAATCGGGGTTGATATAACCTTTCAATTCAATAGCCACCACCTCGCTCTCATCTTCTATCAATACGAAATAGTAGTTTTTCTTGTTGCCTGATTCACGTAAATAAATTGTCACTTCTTCACCATTATCACGTATGTGGGCTAGTTGATCATAAGAATCCTGCAACAAGAATCGCTTAAATCCATTGATAGTAACTTGCTTCGTTTCAAACTCTGTTTTTGGAATTGTTATCAGGCGAATATGCTGAACATCCTCCACTGCCTCCTTAAATTCATATTCACCCGCCAAACTAAAAATTAATCTGCATGCCCATCCACCCACAGAAAAACTGTGCACATCAGGACTTTCATCAAATTTATTCTTCAGCGTGCGATAACTATTACTTTGCGCAAAACTATGTGCTGCCAGGAAAGCCAGAAAGAGAGATGTAATAATGATTTTCTTCATGATTAGTTAAGTTAGAAAAAAAACAAAGGATGTATGGACAAAACCATACATCCTTCACATACCTTGATTATCAGTTTTTCTTCTCATTAATCTTATCGAGATTTTCCATCCCTTCAATGTTTACTGATTTTCCTATTTTAGAAATATCCTTCAAGTCGATCTCTCCAAATATAGTCATCACCATAAACTCATCATTGCCGCCCATTACCATCACCAACTCACTGATTTTACCACCCGATTCCTTGGTGAAAAATTTCATATCTCTGTCCTTTTCGCGCACAGACATCAATTCTTCAAAATCTTTAGTAGGTATCATGCTTATAGCCTCCTTATATAATTCGCGCGAATTGCGAGCCTCGCTCTTAGTAAGAATTTTTAAACCTTTAATCTTGCTTATCGAATTAATCATAGCTTTTTCTTCTGGTGTGTCACCATCCAGATTAGCCATCATGCTAAACATTTTACCACTTACCGTTACCTGGCTGAAGGTTTCATCATTCTGATATTTGGTGAAAAACTTTGCGATTGCATCATTCTGTGCATTGGCCATCACCGAAACCGCCATTAATACAATACCCAACATTAGCTTCTTCATAGTATTCATTTTTTAATTTTTTAATTCACTTTTAAATTTTTTTTTCAACCTCTTTTAAATCCTTTCCTTGTATCGTGGTTTCAGCTTCGTGAAACACTTTAATCTTTTCTACTTCCTTCTGCCCCTTATTAAGTCCTTTTGAAATCATCATCAGGGCCTTTTTTGTCTCTTCCAATGCAAGTTTCGGGTCGCTATAAGTATCCACAACTTCTGGCGGATATGCCTTTCGTATCTCCATCCTCACAAAGTATGTGGCCGTGATAACTACCAAAAGCCCTGCCGCAATGCGGGCATAGTTAATCACCATACTTATATTTTTCCCTTTAGGGGTGCTTTTTGCAATGCGTACTTTAACTTCTTTATCAAAGCCCGCGTTCGCAATCTTCTGTTCTTTTTGCCATTCAAAGTATCGAAATAAATCAGCCGTCTCCTTCAGAGTATCTGGCACGCCACCGCGAAAATAATCGCGCAGTTGCTGCTCTTCTTCCAGCGAGGTCTCACAGTTCCAGTACTTTTCCAGCAGCCGTTCTATGTGTTTAGAGTCCATACGCATTAATCTTTACAAGTTTCTCTCTTACCGTAGTCCGTGCGCGAAATAAATTCACCTTTACCTGGTTCATGTCCAGTTCCAGTATTTCACAAATCTCATTGTAGCTGTACCCTTCCACATCGCGCAGATGTATTACCTGGCGCTGTTTTTCCGGAAGTGCCGCTATCATTTCATTTACTCGTTGCATATTCTCATGAATTTCGGTCCTCTCATGAGGCGTTAAAGTTTCCTGACGAATTTCAAAGCCCTCGGTTAATGAGTCGGTAGCCCTGCGCTGATTGGATCGGAGGCGGTCGAGCGATAAGTTTTTCGTGATTCGCATACACCAAGCTTCCATATTTTCGATGGTAGCCATTTGCTCTCTCCCATTCCAAACCTTAATCATTACTTCCTGCACTACATCTTTTGCTTCTTCTGAACTGCCTAAAAGTCTGAAAGCAAAGCGAAAAAGCTTATTTTTAACTGGCAGAACCCGATTTTCAAAAGTTTCGTAATTCATCGTTTCAAAGGCAAGACGGTGGTTGAGATGAGATGTTACAACTAAATTAAATAATATTTAGGGCAAGGTTTTTAATTATATGACTTTAGAGGAAATAATCTGATGGAAACCATAGCAGAGCAGCCTGAAGAAAAGATAGTGGTGTTTGCTTCATACGATACCGTAGTGGCAGCCAACCTGGCTAAAACCAAATTAGATGCGTATGGAATTCCCTGTTTTCTGAGTGATGAACACTTTGTTGGATTATATCCCATACGTAACGAATTATTTCCAGGTGTTCGATTACACATTTTTGAAAAAGACTTTGACCAGGTGAAAGATATCCTGGAAGATCAGACATTTCCAGCCAAAGATGAGTTATTGTGCCCGGATTGCAAGAAGGGAACTTTATATATTGACAAAAGTCAAAAAGATAATCTGATAAAGACTGCTTTACTTCTAATTGGAATTTTGATGCCTAATCGAAATGTATATCGATGTCCAGAGTGCGGAAAAGAGTATGATACACCGCCCGAATCGATTAAATCTTCAATACTGTAAATTCCACTCTTCGATTATTGGCTCTGCCAGCTTCTGTATCATTGGTGTCAATAGGTTTAGACTCACCATATCCTTTTGCTTGCAAACGCGATGAATCAATTCCTTGACTAATCAAGTAATCTACTACTGCCTGCGATCGTCCTTGTGATAAATTCAAGTTATAGGTATCTGAACCCTTGCTATCGGTGTGCCCGGATATTTCGATGGATACATTGCCATTCTGATTTAAGAAATCAACAACCTTATTCAATTCTGTAAATGACTCGGATTTTAAAGTGGTCTTATCAAAATCAAAGTATATGTTTTTTAGTCGAACTGTAAGTCCTACTTCGATAGGTGTAAGAAATATATTTTTTACAATAGGCGTTACTTTATCATTCATCACTTGTACACTATCATTGGCTGTAATATAACCTTCCGCAGATGCAGTAAGTAGATACCATCCAACACCCGGAACTATCTGTTCATATTTACCAGCCTCGGCAGAAGAGCCAAAGTTTATTGATCGGTCTGACTTTAATGCTATTTGTAATCGTGCATTATCTACTCTTTTGGTTGATTTTTTATCGAGTAGGTCACCTGTTAAAATGATTGGTTTGTCGATAGGTGTTAAAAATAGTTCAACGCGCAAAGTAGTATCACGATTTACTTTTGGCATCACAAATGATTTTTCATAAGGCATAAATCCAGCGGCCTGAGCTTTTATGATATAGCTATCCACTTCCGCTATTCGCGTATCAAACGAACCATTGGTAGTGGTTTTTAAATTGATAGGTTTTTGTTCTTTGCCAATTACATCCACAATTGTTGCAAGAGGCTGCTTAGTGCGGTCATTATAAGTAACACCTGCAATGGTAATTTTAACATCCCTTGGTTTCAAAATAAATAAATCGAAGTTTCCTCCATCCACACGGGCACCAGAGCGGGCAGTGAAAATATTTCCATGGGAATCAATTGAAAAATAAGCATCACCTGCAGGTGTATTAATTGACCTTCCAAGATTTACTGGTTCTGACCAGTTAAGCCAGGTGTCATCCAGACGTGTTGATTTATAGATATCAGTTCCACCCACTTTATCCTTAGAAAATCGGTCACTGGAAAAATACAATGTTTTCTGATCGGGTGAAATAAAAGGGCTGTAATCATCAGCCGCAGAACTTAGCTTAAGCTTTACAGGTTTTGTCCACTGACCATTTGCTTGTTGTTGTGAGAGATATAAATCACTAAACTTATCACCAGGCTTTTCAGAAAAATATAACACCAGGTTTTTGCCATCGCCAGAAATGGTTGCGCCATTAAATAATCCTTTATCCATTGTCGCAAATCCGGGAATCACCAATTCGCGCCAGGAGCCACCTGAAGTTACTATTGAAAAACCTTTAGAATTTTTTGCTTGTCCTCCGCGTACCAGCAACGAACCATCTGGCAATGCATTAAATACCTGATTATATCTATTTTGATTAAGAGGTGCGGCCATGCGTTTGCCCTCCGTCCAGTCTCCATTTTCACCTAATGTTGAAAACCAGATGTCCTGACTTTGGTCTTTGCCATAAGTATTTGAGGGATGATTGCTCACAAAATAATATAACCGGGTGCCATCCACTGAAATTACCGGTGACACTTCATGATAAAGTGTATTTACCTTATTGCTCATTTTTACCAGTTCATAGCGTGGGCTGATTTCCTGCGCCAGGGTGGTAAGCGTGTATAAAGTGAAAAGCGTTAATAACCAATATTTCATAATCACATTCAATTTATAATGAGTAACAAGACTTTCTTGGCGAGTAAGTTGCCAATCGTAAAAACCTATAAAGGTAATTCCGTTCTATTTTATTGCCTCAACACTTCAATTAGTAACCGTGTATACTAAAAAAGCCTCTGCCACTTTGAAGAATCGCAACCAAAATCAATATCAACGCAATGAAATTGTAAATGAACAATCGCTTATACTTAGCCGCACCTTCACTGATTTTCTTAATTGAAATACGGGCTACGGTAATCAATATAATTGCAATCAACATAATCGAAAGATGCTCCACCAGCCAATAACGGGCTACCGAATCTTTCATAGATGCCGCGCTGAAAATAACTACCGGACTTACAAAATAAAGCACCAAACCAAGTAATAGCTGAGTATGAGCCACTATGAACAACCATAAACTGAACTTTTCATCGAGGCTGGCAAATGCTGATTTATTCATCCAACCCATCAAAGAGCGGATGATCAGGACGATTAAAAAGATAAGTGCGAAATATCTGAATACGGAGTGCGCTAATAGTAATAAATCATGCATAACATTAAATTTTATAAGACACTAAATTACTTCAAGAATTTGACTTTTCTAACCGATAAACATTGGAAATTGACATTTGATAAAACATTGTGTTCATCAACCGCTACTTATTCAATAATTTTAATACTCCACACGCCTTAAATCATTTAATAAATTGCATCTTATATCGCTATTAATTAAGCTAAACCTATGAAAAGAATAATTACTCTACTGGCTGTTATTTCTTTCTTCTATTCATCCGCACAAGATAACCTGAGTTATCAGCGACCTCCGGAAGAAATAGCTTCGTTGCTTGAGGCACCGTTAACACCTGCTGTAAATTTTTCACCGGATAAACAGTGGATGCTGTTAATGGAGCGATCTGATTTGCCCACGATTGAACAACTCTCGCGACCTGAACTTCGCATAGCAGGGTTGCGCATCAATCCTGAAAATTTTGGACCAAGCCGGGCTAATTACATCATTGGTCTGAAACTAAAACGGTTGAGTGACGGGCAAGTGTTTGAAATAAAAAATTTACCCTCCTCACCCCTCTTCAGCAGCATTTCTTTTTCACCAGACAGTAAAAAGGCGGCAATGCTTCAAAATGAAACTGACCGAATTGAATTATGGATCATTGATTTAGCAACACAATCGGCAACCAAATTCACAGAAAGAAAAATTAACAATGTAATGGGCGGCTTTACATGGCTTTCCGATTCACAGACCATTTTATTTGCGGCCGTCCCTCAAAATAGTAAACCATTGCCTGAAAAAACACGAGTGCCTGCTGGCCCAGTAGTGGAAGAAAATCTTGGTAAAAAAGCACCTTCGCGCACCTACCAGGACTTATTAAAAAATCCATATGATGAAGCCGCATTTGACTATTATGCAAAATCAGACCTGATCTTGCAAACACTTAGTGGCCAAGAGAAAACGATCAGTACCGCTTCGATACACAGCGACTTTTCTCCTTCACCGGATGGTAAATTAATACTGACTGAAATTACCGTGAAGCCATACTCCTACCTGGTGCCCGCAGGTTTATTTCCGAAGCAGATTAATGTGATTGATCTAAATGGCAAAGTAGTAAAAGAGATATCGCGCACGCCTTTACTTGACTATATACCCACAGGGTTTAATGCCACACAACGTGAGCCACGCAATCATAATTGGCGTGCAGATAAGCCCGCCACATTATATTGGGCACAAGCACAAGATGGTGGTGATCCAAAAGTAAAAGCAGACCTGCGCGATAAATTGTTTACATGGGATTTCCCATTTACCGGACAACCCAAAGAACTCATCAGTGTACCGCTGCGCTATTCGCGCATTGTATGGGGCAATGACCAGGTAGCTTGGGTATATGAGCGTTGGGTGAATGATCGTAAGGAGCGCGTGTATCAGGTTAACCCGACTACTTCTGCAAAGAAAATTGTCTTTGACCGCAACTATGAAGATGGATATAATGATCCCGGCAATGTAATTACAAATTTAAATGAATTTGGTCGCACGGTAATGCTTATAAACAAAGACAACAGTGTGTTTATGAGTGGAGTAGGATCTTCTCCTGCCGGTGATATGCCGTTTTTAGATAAACTGGAATTAAACACAGGAAAAAAGTCAAGACTATGGCAATGTCAGGCACCTTATTACGAATCATTTATTACGTTTTTAGATTATAAGAAAGGAACGTTTGTTACCTCACGCGAGTCAAACACAGATAATCCAAACTACTACACGCGCACAATTGGCTCAACAAAACTCAACCCTCTAACCAGTTTTCCTCATCCTTATCCACAGATTAAAGAGGTAAAAAAAGAAGTATTGAAATACAAACGTGCCGATGGGGTTGAACTCACTGCTGATTTATACTTACCTCCGGGATATAAAAAAGAACAAGGGCCGCTACCAGGTTTTGTGTGGGCATACCCTCGTGAGTTTAAGTCTGCTGATGCAGCCGGCCAGGTGAAGGGTTCTCCCTATACATTCACACGCATTAGCTGGGGAAGCCCGATATTCTGGGTAATGCGTGGTTACGCCATATTTGATAATGCTTCTATGCCGATTGTAGGAGAAGGAAATAACGAACCAAACGACACGTATGTGGAACAATTGGTAGCCAGTGCGCAAGCCGCTGTTGATTATGGTGTTTCATTAGGTGTGTTGGATCGCGAACGCGTGGGTGTGGGCGGGCATTCTTATGGTGCTTTTATGACTGCCAATCTTTTGGCACACTCTGATATCTTTAAAGCCGGCATTGCCCGAAGCGGTGCTTATAACCGCACGCTTACA
>JALOMN010000419.1 GCA_025455445.1 Cyclobacteriaceae bacterium | reverse complement strand
TTTGCATACTACATTATTCAATAAATTTTCTATCTTGGTATAGATGAGCAACATGCTGTTTCGCAAATTGTCAAGGTTTGGTTGGTTTAAAAGACTTAACACAAAAATCAGCAATGAACTTCTGGCAAAGAGAATTACCTCCTCAGAATGGACTTTCATGAATCATGGATATGTTCCTAATAAGGAAGAATCTGTGCTATCAGCACTGAATGACGAATCATTTGATCGTTACGAATTGCAGATGTATCACTACCTGGCATCAAAAGTTTCGTTTACCGGAAAGTTGGTTTTAGAAATTGAAAGTGGCCGCGGAGGTGGCGCCCGTCATATTGCCGAAACATTCAAGCCGGTTTATTATACTGGTATGGACAGGGCTAAACATGCGGTTGACTTTTCAAATAAGACACACTCATTGGATAATCTGAAATTTATTCAGGGAAGTGCTGAAGCTATACCGCTATCTGATAAATGCGTAGACATTGTGATCGATATCGAATCGTGTCATAACTATGGTTCAATTGACACGTATCTGCACGAAGTGTGGCGCGTATTAAATTCGGGTGGTTACTTTTTGCTAACCTCATACCATAGCAACAATAATGAACTTAGTGCCATAAGGCAAAAACTGGATAAAAGCGGCATGGTAATCCTGGAGGAAGAAAATATCACTTCCAACGTGCTTGACGCGATTGATGCGAATGAAAAAATAACTTCTCGTTGGATTGAGGACACAATTCCAACAAAATTGAAAAAGTGGTTTGGTGAATATACAGGTGCGGCCGGCTCGCAATTTCATCAAAATCTGAAGAGCGGAACCGGAAGTTATTATCGGTTCTTACTCAGAAAGAAATAATCGCTATTCACTTCGTAAAGATTTTACAGGATTTCGAACTGCCGCCTTGATAGATTGAAAGCTTACGGTGATCCACGCAATTAACAACGCCACTAAACCAGAACCCAATATAATCCACGCATTAATCTGAATTCGATAGGCAAAATTCTTTAGCCACCACGTTTCCATCACATACCAGGCAACGGGTACAGCCAGCAAAAATGCTACAAGCACCATGCGGGTAAAATCTTTTGAGAGCAGCAACACTACACCACTTACAGATGCACCTAATACTTTGCGAATGCCAATTTCTTTAGTGCGAAGACTTGCCGTGTAAGCAGAAAGCGCAAATAAACCAATGCAAGCAACAAACAAGGCCAAGGCCGAAAATGTGGTAAACAATTTTCCGGTTTGCTCTTCTTCATGATATTGTGCTTGTATACGTTCATCCAAAAAAGAAAATTTAAATGCCTCTTCAGGAACCAGTGCTTTCCATTTCTGTTCAATTGATTTTATAGCAGTAGTTGTTTGATTAGGTTTTATGCGCGCAAAAAAATAACCCACTGCTCCATTTTGCTCTTCATTACTATGAATAGTAAGTGGGGTTACCACATCACGCAATGAATTAAAATTAAAGTCTCTTACTATTCCGATTACTGTATACGTTGTTGAAACCAACTCCCCATCATTATTCTGATCTGTTGAGGTTAGTTTATGCCCAATCGGATCTGAAATATCCATCAGCTTCATCGCTGTTTCGTTTAGCAGAACTGAGAGTGAATCGTTTGTTTCATTTGAAAACCATCGGCCCTGCAGCAATTCAAAGCCAAGTGTCTCTGCCAGCTCATCACCTGCAATCATTGCTTTAGTAGTTAAAACTTCGGTGGATCCTGCTGCTTGATATTGCCGTCCGAAAAAATCACCTTCTGCACCCGGTCGTGAAAAAGAACCCGCAGCGCGCTCCACTTCAGGCATGCTTCTTAACTCTTCCAAAAAGGTTTTAGCTAACTGCGGTTTTAAATTAAACCCGCGTTCTACTACTAATAATTGCTCTTTATCAAAACCCAATGATTTTTCTGACATGAATTTCATCTGACTATCAATCACCAAAGTGCCAATCATTAAAATAATCGAAATCCAGAATTGAAAAATTACGAGTCCATTACGAATCCAATTACCTTTCAGGTTACTGGTAAACGACCCTTTCAACACAACTACCGGACTAAATGAAGATAGGATAAATGACGGATAAATTCCTGCGAGTAAACCTACCACACAAGAAAGTGCCACTAAGATGGCTATAGAATCAATTGCAAATGGAATCTCCAGTTGTTTTTCTGTTAGATTATTAAAGAAAGGAAGTGTCAGATAAACCAACCCCACAGCCATCAATACTCCCATCACACTTAATAAAAAAGACTCCGTAAGAAACTGTGCAATCAGTTGTTGTTTGAACGAGCCCATTACCTTACGCACACCTACCTCGCGGGCACGCTCAGCCGATCGGGCAGTAGCCAGGTTCATAAAGTTGATGCAAGCGATCACTAAAATGAGTATTGCCACCACTATCATAATATAAACTGAATTCCTGTTGCCCCCGGGCTTCATTTGTGCTTCCAGATGCAGCGGGTCCAGATGTATGCCTGCGAGTGGTTGCAGAAAATAGCGATACCCGTTTCCTTCGCTTTTGTAATCCTCCCACGACTTACCCAAATTCCTTTCAATCTGTGCAGCGGCATACGTATCTACCATTTTTGGAAACTTGGCTTCCAATGCGTCCGGATTACTTCCTGGCTTAAGTTTAAAAAAAGTATACGCAGAAAATGAAGTAAAATTTTCTTGCTTCACAATAGGAAAAGTAGACACAGCAAGAATACATCTGAAATGAAAGTGACTGTTTG
>JALOMN010000418.1 GCA_025455445.1 Cyclobacteriaceae bacterium | reverse complement strand
CGCAGTTCCGCCGCATCCATTTTTCATAATCCTCCACGGTATCATGCACAAACACAGGAAACTTCATAGAGAAATGTCCACGTCCACAAATTTCAGTACACGCCATTTCATAATTGAAGTTAGGATTTCCTGTTTCAGCCCTCATGTCTGCAGTAGATTTGGTAGCTGTAAACTTAAAAGTTGTGTTCATGCCAGGAACGGCATCCATTTTCAAACGGAAATGAGGTAAAAACACAGAGTGCAAAACATCTTTTGCTCTAATCTTTAATTGAATCTCTTTGCCTTTCGGGAAGTGCAACTCTAGCGATTTGAAATCGTCCATTGAGTTAATGTCCGCCAGATCCAAACCAAACTCATTAGATGCATCAATAAACTTATAGTTATGATTTCCCAATACATTATCCTTTACTCCGGGATATCGCGCAGTCCATAAGAATTGTTGGCCAATTAATTCAACGACAATTGCATCTTTGGAAGCTGGCGCTGTGATGTCGGTCCATGCGCGAAGACCACCAATTACTAAAAGAGTGAGCACAATTGCAGGGATTACCGTCCAGATGCGCTCAAGCATAATATTGTCAGCATAAAATTCAGCCTTTCTTCCTTCCTGATGACGATAAGTGAACGTAAACCAGAACATCACAATAAAAATGATTACGAAAGCAACCACCGTGATTGCCATTGTGATCCAAAATAATTTGTCAGTAATCACACCATGCTCGGAAGCTACCGGAAGATTGTAGCTATCGAAAGTTGCGAATGAATACCAGAAAAATGCAATCAAACCACCTATCATGAAAAACAGCAGTAAGTAGGCATTGATATTATTCCACGAAGAAGATGAATCATCTTTCTTGCCTTTCACTACGCCAACCAGATTTCCAATTCTGAATACCATATACAATATGGCCAGAATCAAAACTACACCTAAACCGATAATCAAATTCATCATATAGCTTCTTTAAACTTGTTTCTATTAAATGTGGTGATGTAAACTTTCTTCCATCATAGGGTGTTGCTTGGCAACCAATGGCATTTTTGATAATGCATTGAATGCGACATATAAAAATGACGCAAGGAAAATCATTCCAAGTCCAAGCTCAAGCAGTCCAAAACCACCTTCATATTTCATTACACCAGGTGTAACCATGTTATAGAAATCAATCCAGTGACCGAAGATCACAATAGGGCAAACAACCTTTAACATCGACACTTGTCTCTTCGCATCTCTCGTCATTAATAACAAGAATGGTAATACAAAGTTTAGTATCAGGTTAGCATAAAAAATACCTGAATAAGGAGCATTCTTAATACGTTCGATAAAGTATACAGTCTCTTCAGGGATGTTAGCATAATAAATCAGCATGAACTGACTAAACCAGATGTAGGTCCAGAAAATACTAAAGGCAAATACAAATTTTCCTAAGTCATGCAAATGGTTGGAGGTAACCATTTTCAGGTAGCCCGCATCTTTCAGGTTAGCAACAATTAATGTAATTAATGCAAGACCTGATACCCACCAACTGGCAAATACATACCAGCCAAACATAGTACTAAACCAATGTGGATCGATACTCATCACCCAATCCCATGCAGACACTGAAGAGCTGACCGCAAAGATCACTAAAAAGATTGCAGACAATTTTCTTGCTGAATACCAATGTTGCGTGCCCCCTTCGATATCTTCCTGAAGCATGTGCTTTTTGATCATGATGAAGAACCAATACCATAGGCCGAAAAACAATACCATTCTTAACACATAGAATAAAGGAAAGCCACCTGCATGCAACGGCCAGAAGAAGTACAAACTTTTCTTATCCAATATTTCATCATAACCAGGGCCTTCTACATATAGGCTGTGATGTGTCCAATGAAATACATCACCCTTCACCACAAACCAAATAACAAGCATCAGCACTCCTGCTATGGGAATCCAATGACCAATCGCTAAAGGAATACGCTTTATCGGGGCTGACCAGCCTGCCTGCGCAGCATATTGTATTGCCACGAAAAACAATCCAATGATACCCAATCCAGTAAAGAATATGTTATTATGCCAAAGCGAAGTGTAAATTCTTTTAAGCCATGTTGGGCTTCCATGATGTGCTTCCTCAGCTTCTGCAGCACTAGCCATTGGTTCTGCGCTGGCCACCAGGTTTTTTGTAGCTTCTAATGATGCATGGCCACCCTCAGCATGACCGCCAGAGTTCATAGCCAACACAACACCAATAATAAATAAGATAAGACCAGCCGCTAAAAGAATAACCAGTTTTCTCTTTGCTTCGGGTTTAAAAACGTAAAGTTCGTCAGTTACCATTTCGAATTATTCTTTAGAGGATTTATTATTTCTGTAACTCTTTTACATATCGTGCAATCTTCCAGCGATCTTCATCACTTACCTGAGAGCCATGGCTTCCCATCAATCCTTTTCCATATGTAATTACATGGAAAATATGACCTTCTGAAACACCCTTAATCGCATCGCTATTCAAATTAGCAACACCAGGATACTTATCAGCAACTTTTCCATCACCTGCACCTTTTGCACCATGGCAATGCTTGCAGTTAATGTCATATAGCCAATCTCAAACCTGTTGTATCATTAGTTCCTCTATAGGGCAACCATCCATTTGAATTTCTTCTTACTGTGTTCGCCACAGGCAAGCGCATATTCATGTTAAACGGATTGTACTTGTTGGAATTAAAATATTCACCACGTCCGTTATCCAAAGAGTTTGCCCACGCTCCTGCTTGCTCATCAGTAATCTGTGAAAGCGGTTCATACGCTACGGAGTGATACATATTAGGTGCATACTCTAATCCGGGATAATCGCCACTGGCCTTGCAACCAACAAGCAAAGAGGCTATCGATAATACTGCAATCAGCAATAAAGTATTACGCATATTTTCTATATTAAAAAGTCTTTTCATTTACTTCAGATGCTCCATTCGATTTTAAGATAGAGCTTATCTCT
>JALOMN010000417.1 GCA_025455445.1 Cyclobacteriaceae bacterium | reverse complement strand
CGGAACAGATATGGATTTAAAGAGTGGTTCACAGTAATCAAATATTTCCTTCTTTCCACCAATCATAGTGCACACTCCGCGCAATGCCCCATTTACGCCACCGCTGGTGCCACAATCCAAATAATGAATACCAAGCTTTTCAAGATCACGTGCACGTGTTAAGGTATCTTTATAATGTGAATTGCCGCCATCAATTACTATATCATCTGGAGCCAAATGATATTTCAGATTACTCAGTACAACGTCCACCACATTACCCGCAGGTACCATTATCCATATGATTCGTCTGCCTGTAAGTGCAAGCGCAAGTTCACCAATCGTTGGTGCTGTGGTGATATTCTCCTTCGCGATATTTTCCATCGCTGACTTATTGATATCAAAAGCAACTACTTGATGTCCTTTACTCTGAAAATTAAGAGCAAGGTTATAGCCCATTTTGCCCAGTCCGATTAAGCCAATTTGCATGTTCCAGGTGTTTAGGTTTTTAATTTAATCCACCAAAATAAAGTATTCCGTGCATAAACAGAAAATCGGCTATCTCTGTGCAACCTAATCGTAGCGTTTAAATGTTAAGTTTCTATTAAATCTGTTCTAATTATCAGGCAAAGAGAGGTTCCAAAGCCTTGTAAAGAGTTACAAATCTTTTGTATTGACTGGAATATGCTTGCGCAAAGCTATTGTCGGGCGAAAAAATGAGGGTATCATTTCTATTAATAGTCAATGTTTTACCAAGGGCTTGATAACCCAGGATGGCTGCCCCTAATGCAGAAGCATCTGCCACCTCAGATTGAATAAGTTCGCGATTCAGAATATTGCTTAATAACTGCACCCAAGCCGATGCATAGGTAAAACCACCACTTACAAATATCCGCTGCGACATTCCATGTACTTGTTCCACACTTTCTACCATGCTTAAAATCTCATAACAAATACCTTCTAATAAAGCCCGTTTAAAATGATTTGATGTATGCCTCACAGAAACACCAAAAAACACACCCTTTGCTTCCGGATTGTAGATAGGTGCGCGCTCACCCAGCAAATAAGGCAGGGCCAACATACCCTCGCTGCCAGGTGTAATTGTAAGTGCATCACTCACAAAATCAACGAGTGTTCGATTATCTTTTTCAAATTCACGATTGAACCAATCCACTATCACAGTTCCGTTATTGGATGCTCCACCGCTAATGATCACTTTATCATCTAGCCAGTAATTAAATAGTTTGCCCTGTGGATCTTTGATTTCAGTAACTGCTCTGCGCACGGCTGCGCTCGTGCCAATGGTAATAGTCAGATCCCCGTCACTCATTGCTCCGCTTCCCAATTGTGCCAGACATCCGTCACTTGCCCCTATCACAATTTTCACATCGGATAGTCCTAAAACTTTGCAGGCATCATCGGACAAAGGCAACGTAAACCTGGGTGAAACAAGCCTGGAAAGCTTACCTTCAGAAACTCCCGCTAATTGCAACGCAACAGGATGCCATTGCTGTGATGCCAAATTGAATAGCCCGGAAGCAGAGGCGATTGAATAATCAACTACATATTCGCCTGTAAGTTTGTGAATTATATATTCCTTAATTGACACAAACTTAAAAGCCTTCTTAAACTGAGGCTCATTTTCCCGCATCCACATCAATTTGCATAATGGCGACATCGGATGTATGGGTGTGCCTGTTTCATGATGCAGTTGTATGCCCGTGGTAGAATTTTTTAATTCACGAGCTAGGCTCGAACTTCTGATATCTGCCCATATAATAGCGGGTGTAAGTGGAATGCCTTCATGCGAAACCGCCAGAATACTGTGCATAGCACTGCTAAATGAAATTGCTTCCAGTATATGAGTGCTTGCCAGTTCGTTGCATGTATCCTGCATCGCTGAAATGACGGCCTGGTAAACACTTTCAACATCTTGTTCAGCCCATCCGGGTTTAGGATAGTTGGTAGGATAATAGTACTGATGACTAGCCAACACACTTCCCATTGCATTTATTGCCAATGCTTTTGTGCTGGTGGTTCCAATGTCTAAGGCTAGAATATATGAACTCAACCTGATTCGTTTGAATCAGAAAAGTAGACAAAAGCAAAGACTAATTAAAGAATACGATTAACGCTTAAGAAACTTATAGGTGCTGTTCAGTGAAGCACGCTCATCTTTGATTGACAGAAGATAATAACCGGTGGAGAACTCTTTTACTTTTACGCGCAATTCAAACTCATCAACCACTTCTGTTTCAGCTTCCATTACGTTGCCGATCACATTGTGAACACTTAGTTTCACTTTATTGGCGATGGGGGTTTCAAATTTTATGCTGATAAATTCAGTAGCAGGGTTGGGATATATTTGAACCATGCGGATAGGATCCACTCGCTGCTGAAAGGCAAAATCTTCTTTTGTATTGGTATTAGCCTGACCAACGACTAAGTGTGTCGCAAAAAGTATCAGTAATAAGCTTAAACCAAGTAGTTTTCCTTTCATACCTTCTTACAGGTTAATCATTGATCTTTAGACGCAAGAACAGCGCCAAAAGTTTAATTAAATGGAAAATATTTCGGTAAATGGTTCGCTTAGGCGATCTTTTTAAAAGTTAGTGGTAAAAATTCTATCAAATCTCCCGCAATCAGCCCTACTTGTCCCTTTTCTCGTGCAGCTAAATCGCCAGCCAATCCATGCAAATACACACCCACCAATCCATGCAAATACACACCCATTAAAGCGGCCTCCTGTGGCGAGTAATGTTGAGCGAGTAATCCAGTAATAATTCCAGTCAGTACGTCACCACTTCCACCGGTTGCCATACCAGGATTGCCGGTTATATTGAAAAATGTATCACCCGAAGGACAAGCAATTGTAGTATGTGCTCCTTTTAATATTACCACGCAATTTATTTTCCTGGCAAACCGCTGAAGTTTGATTAGCCTGTCGAAATCATTATCCCATGCGCCCGCCAAGCGTTCAAACTCTTTTGAATGAGGAGTGAGAATGCTACCTGCCGGAATTAAATTTTGCAATGTCGAATTGGCTGCTAACAGATTTAATGCATCGGCATCAATCACCATCGGCTTTCTGTATCGGGTAAGAATTTTTTCAAATGCACTAACAGTATCAGGATTTTGACCAATTCCTGGTCCGATGCCGATGGTATCATAATTTAAATCAAAGTCGGCATAGGTAAAATGATCTTCCGATTCATCGAGCAAAGCCATCGCTTCCGGCACCGCTATTTGGATAATCGGATAACCACTTCGGGGCACCATTGAAGTGAGTAACCCTGCTCCCGCTCTTAATGCAGCCCGGCAAGCCAATATGCATGCGCCCATTTTTCCGGTAGACCCTGCAATTATAAGTGCATGACCAAACTTCCCTTTGTGATCGAAACGTTTGCGTGGTTTGAATAAATCCTTTATCGACTTCGGTGCTAACAGATAATGATGGGATTCAATTTCATTCAAACCCGCTGTGCTTAATCCGATATCCAGCAGATGCCATTGCCCGACATAAGTAAAATTCTCTGGCATCAGAAAAGCCAGCTTAGGCAGTTGAAAGGAGAGCGTGTGATGTGCTTGAAATATCTCTCCTTTCGAGTGATGGTCTGCCATCAGTCCGGAAGGTATATCTACAGCCAATTTTATCGCCTTTAACTGATTTACACAAGCAATTACATCTTCGTAAATGCCTTCTAAAGGCCGGGTTAAACCAGAACCAAAAACGGCATCAATAATTACTGAGCGATCTTGAAATTGCGCAATATCAACAGCTTCTTTGATTTCAGTAATCTGAATTCTGCTATCAAGTCGTTTAAGGTTTTCGGTAAAATCAGTTGTCTCATGCACACCCCCTCTGATGATCCAAACCTTCACAGAATAATTCCATTCATACAACATCCTGGCAATGCCTAAACCATCTCCACCATTATTACCGGTGCCGCATATCACCCCTATTTTCTTGGTTGAATTATAATGTTCAACAAACCAATTTACGAATGCGCGACATGCCCGCTCCATCAGATCAATAGATGCAATAGGCTCGTGTTGGATTGTATAACCATCCAACTCCTTTATTTGCTTTGCGGAAAGTATTTTTATCATTTCCTTATCTATCTACTTCACCTAGCACGATATCAATGGATCCTAAAATAGATATTAAATCGGCAATCAAAACGCCCCTGCTAATTTCCGGCAAGACAGACAAATTTACAAACGAACAAGCACGTGCCTTACATCGAAAAGGAATATCATTTCTCCCATCAGTGCGAAAATAAAATCCAAGTTCTCCTTTCGGATTTTCTGCCCGCACATAAAGTTCCTGTGCTTTTGGCCTGATCTTTTTCGGTACCATTGCCTGAGGATCGAAATCAATTGTACGTGCATGATCACCTTGCAATCTGCCAAGGCATTGCTCAATTATTTTGAGTGATTCATAAATTTCTCTTAT
>JALOMN010000416.1 GCA_025455445.1 Cyclobacteriaceae bacterium | reverse complement strand
TTTACATTATCTGCCTCTGCTTCATAGTTGAGTATAATGCGGTGATTCATCACATCAAGTGCTACGGCCTTTATATCTTCTGGCAACACATAATCACGGCCATCCATAAACGCCACCGCTTTTGAAGCAAGGTTCATATTGATGCTTGCACGTGGTGAGGCGCCAAACTGTATGTATTGTGCTTCGTTATCGAGCTTATATTCTTTAGGCTTACGGGTAGCGGTTACTAACTCTATGATATACTTCTCCAACGATTCAGAAATTGTTACTTTGTTTACTTCCGCGCGTATCGAGAAGATGTCTTCTTTAGTCAACACCTGGTTTACATCGTAGGTGAACTGCATGTTGCTAATCCTCCGCATGATTTCAAGTTCATGATCTTTCGAAGGATAATCAACAAACACCTTCATCATGAATCGATCAATCTGTGCTTCCGGCAGCGGATAGGTTCCCTCATTTTCTACTGGGTTTTGTGTGGCCATTACCAGGAAGGGCTTATCTAATTTAAAAGTAGTTTCACCAATGGTCACCTGTTTTTCCTGCATCGCTTCGAGTAAGGCGGATTGTACTTTAGCCGGTGATCGGTTGATTTCATCTGCCAGCACGATATTGGCAAAAATAGGTCCTTTCTTTACTTCGAACTTTCCCTCCTTCTGGTTATAAATCATGGTTCCAACCAAATCGGCAGGCAATAAATCCGGAGTAAATTGAATGCGGGCAAAATCCAGGTGCAACACACGGGCTACCGTGCTGATGGTAAGCGTTTTTGCCAAGCCGGGCACACCTTCCAGCAAAATATGGCCATTGGTAAATAAGCCTACCAGTAAGCGGTTCACCATATCTTCCTGGCCTACCACTACTTTGCCCACTTCCGCAAATACCTGTTTTATTTTTTGCTGATGTTCCTTTTGTAACTCCGTTGTCTCTGCAAATGCCATAATCTTCTATTCTTAAATTCAGTCGCAATATTAACTATTTGAAAGTAAATCTGAAGGGTAATCTTTTGGGTCTTACGCGTATGGTTTAAGACCGTTGCGGGGGGTATAAATCAATTATTCAAGTCGAAATACAGTTTACGCAAATCCAGGACTTTATCCGGAAATAATTCAATCGTTTTAGCGATAGTGACGAGTAAATTTTTCACATCAGCTTCAACTTGTCCGCTTATCACCGGCCCGTTCAACATTAAAATCTGATCAAAACAAATTGTGAATAAATATACTTGCTTTACTACGGAGCCATTTCCCTTCGGCATATCAAACGACCAATACTTAAACATCTTGCCTTCGAGGTTCAAAAAGTTTTCACTCTCATTAATTTTCATTTTCAGTTGTTCCTGTACATACTCCTTCTCATATTCTTTATATCCGTTAAGCAAATTCCTTTGCATGTCAGCGCTCAGCGATTTAAAATCAAATTCTTCCTGAAAAGGAATGGTGGTAAATTGAATAAGCTTGTTATCAATCTTTAAAAAATTCTCTGCTTCGGTGGGCTCTATCGATTTTGAAACAATGCGGAGTGTGAATGAATTTTTCTGTCCGTTATAGGCTATCAAAGCACCATACTTCGCTTCAATCAATGCTACCTGAAATTCCTCCGCTTTATATTGAGCATAAGTAGTAAGCGATGCTGCACATGCCACCATAAGAAGAAATGCTTTTACATGTGCCGCAGAATTTCTGTGGATCAAAAAATTCATTTCTTAAATGTAAACTTGAAATAAATGAGCATCACACTCAGCAGGCCAATAATACTGTTGGCAATGATCACCGGCCAAAGCATTAATGCAAATGCATACACCAGCCAAACTATGCAGCTTGTAAGAACAATAAACAACATTGCAAGGCTCAGATCACCTGCGCTTTTGGTCTGCCAGGTTTTATATACCTGAGGAATAAAGGTAACGCTGGTAAGGAAGCTGCCGAAGTAGCCAACAAGGTCGATGTAATTCATATTTTTTAATTGAAAGAAACGAAAGTACAAGAAGGAAAGTTATAACTCAAATCAGTAGCAGAGGTTGATTGAAAGTCGTTCGTAAATCCAGATTCATCCTCTAAAAATCAACAACTAACACCTAATTAAAAAGCACCAACTCCACTCCGCGTGGATTGGTGAGATAGGAGTTTACAATATTCTGCACTGCGCGATTGTCTTTTGATGGTTTGATAAAATTTTTTGCCGCTTCCAGATCGGAAATGCCTTCTGATTCATCAAAAAATCCAAACCCTAAATAGTTTCCATTTTCCACCAGAACAACCGATTTTTCTTCGGGCTTTCTACCTCTACCCAGTATTGCTACTGTTTGCCCTGCTTCGAAGAATGAATCGATTGCTTTCTGCACACGCTTATTATATTTCTTTGCTTTTTCTACGCCCTGGCAAGCTCCTTTGCACGTGCCAGACTGATGACTAAAACACAGGCCTTTCGCTACTTGCAATCCACTCAGCTTAGGGCATAAATCATACTCCTTCACTTTTTCCCACATAAAATTCCATGCATCACCTTTAGAAGAAAATGTAATCAGGGGTTTCGTTCCACGCGATACCATATTTACACCAAAGCGCAAATAACCATTGCGATCTTCATAATCATAGATGCCCCACTCTTCCACTTTATATTTCTGAGCGAGATTATACTTAGGCCAGATTCTTCTTATCTCCTGTGATTCGAGAATCAATGCAATCAATTCATTTCCGGTAAGCTCAAAACTGATGTGATGAATTTCATTACGGATGTTGGAACGA
>JALOMN010000415.1 GCA_025455445.1 Cyclobacteriaceae bacterium | reverse complement strand
TAAGATCTACCTCTTTACCGGCCAGGTTGATAATGGCATTTTCGCAGTCTTGCCTGATTTTCTCTTTCAGCGGGCAAGCCGGTGTAGTGAGCACCACGGTAAAACGGATTGTATTATTTTCTATTTCCAGATCCTTAATCATGTTGAGCGTAACGAGATCCTTTTTCAAATCAGGATCCTGAACTGTAGATAAGGCTTTGAGTATATCTTCTTTCGAGTATTTCATAGATGTAAAACAGCAAAATTAATAGGTTAGTTGTAGCAATTTGCAATTCTTTTATGTTTGGCTCTTTATAATTATTGTAAATCTATCTGTAAAGTAGATTTTGTTATATTTGCCCGATTTTGTTGAAGGAAATTTTCACCTGCAACAAGCTGATGATGAACGCAATCGATCGAATTACACACGCATTAACCGGGCTAGATGCTGCCACAGGGCTTTCACGCATTTGTCAGGAATTTAAAGAGGTGCGATTTGCCACTTCATTAGGCGAGGAGGATCAAGTGATTACGCAAATGATTGCGAGCAGAAAACTGCCCATAAAAATTTTTACACTGGACACCGGTCGGTTATTTCCGGAGACCTATGATTTGATTGAACTCACCCAACAAACTTTGTCGGTGCCGATTACCGTATTTTATCCTGAAGGCACAGAAGTAGAAGCATATGTGAATACCAAAGGCATCAATGCCTTTTATCATTCCGTTGACAACCGGAAGCAATGCTGTCATATCCGTAAAGTACTTCCACTTAAAAGAGCTCTTGAAGGTGCTGAAGTTTGGATTACAGGCCTGAGAGGTTCTCAATCAGCAAACAGGCAAAAGATGGAACGCGTAGAATGGAGTGAGGAAATGAATGTTGTAAAATACAATCCGCTCTTTGATTGGACAGACGAAGCGCTACAGGATTATCTTGCTATATATAAAGTGCCCGTAAATCCATTGCATAAAAAAGGTTTCGCCAGTATAGGATGTGCTCCTTGCACACGCGCGATTTTACCGGGCGAAGATGCGCGCGCTGGCCGCTGGTGGTGGGAAGCGACAGCGAAAGAATGTGGTTTGCATACTACCAAAGTCTAATCTTTTGAAATGAAAGAATATCTGAAAGAATTTCCGCGCGAGTTAGAAGATGAAGCTATCTATATTATACGCGAAGCAGCAAGCCAGTTTGAAAGACCGGCCATTTTATTTTCCGGAGGCAAAGATTCCATCACCTTGGTGCGATTAGCACAAAAAGCTTTTTATCCTGGCAAGGTTCCATTCCCGCTAGTGCACATCGACACCGGACATAATTTTATTGAAACCATTGAGTTTCGCGATTGGCTTGTGAAGGAAACAGGATTGGAATTAATTGTTGGCTATGTGCAGGATGACATCAATCAAAAGAGGGTAACTGAAGAAACGGGAAAGTTTGCCAGTCGCAATACACTGCAAACCACTACACTGCTGCGCACCATTGAAGCGAATAAATTTGATGCCTGCATTGGAGGCGCAAGACGCGATGAAGAAAAAGCACGGGCCAAAGAGCGTATTTTTTCTGTGCGTGATGACTTCGGACAGTGGGATGCTAAAAACCAACGACTTGAATTATTCGATTTTCTAAACGGCCGCATTCAACCTGGCGAAAACGTAAGAGTGTTTCCGATTTCTAACTGGACAGAGTTGGATGTTTGGAATTATATCAAAGAAGAAAAACTGGAAATACCTTCCATCTATTTCGCACACGCGCGCGAAGTGCTCAATCGCGAAGGCACCTTATGGCCTTATTCAGATTTCATTTTTAAAGATGCAGATGAAAAAATTGAAAGCCGGTTGGTGCGATTTCGCACGGTGGGCGACATGAGTTGTACTGCAGCACTTCCGTCATCAGCCGCTACCATCGAAGAAATCATAGATGAAATTATAGACACTACCGTATCAGAAAGAGGCACCCGTTTGGATGACAAACGAAGTGAAGCTGCCATGGAGACAAGAAAAGTAACCGGATATTTTTAACGATGGATGTAATCAGAATAGCTACCGCAGGAAGTGTGGATGATGGGAAAAGCACACTCATTGGCCGATTGTTATATGAAACCAATTCCATCACCCAGGATAAACTCGAAGCCATAGAGCGGGCCAGTCAGCGCAAGGGAATCGACTTCCTTGATTTGTCATTACTTACAGATGGTTTGATTGCCGAACGCGAACAAGGCATTACCATTGATGTAGCCCATATTTATTTTAATACACCCAGGCGCAAATTTATCATTGCCGATTCACCGGGCCACGTGGAATATACACGCAACATGGTAACAGGCGCTTCCAATGCGGAAACATCGGTTATACTGGTAGATGCGCGCAAAGGAATTATTGAACAAACACACCGACATTACTTTATCGCCAACCTGCTGCGCATACCGTATGTGATTGTGTGCGTAAATAAAATGGACTTGGTGGGCTATTCGCAGGAAGTATTTGAATCGATAAAGAAATCCTTCATTGCACTTTCTGAGCAATTGCCCAATAAGCAGCAGCAAATCATGATCATTCCTATCAGTTCATTGTATGGTGAAAACATCACCAAAAAATCAGAAAAGATGAAATGGTATGAAGGTGAGCCCTTATTGGAAATTATTGAAACACTGCCGGTAAAAAAGTTGCGTGTGGATTTGCCCTTTCGCATGCCGGTGCAATATGTAATTCGGCCGCGCAACGAAGCACATCACGACTTCAGAGGGTATGCCGGAAAAATTTCAAGCGGTGAAGTGC
>JALOMN010000414.1 GCA_025455445.1 Cyclobacteriaceae bacterium | reverse complement strand
CACGCACGTTTCAGGGGCGTGAGCCTTAACGGGTGTGCGGGTTCGAGTCCCGCCTTCGGCACAAAAGAAAGTCGTTCAGTGATGGGCGACTTTTTTTATGTCCACACTTTCTTCAAAGTTTATTTCCTCTAAAAATCAGAAGGCATCAGCAGAATATCTGACAATCATCTATCAGCACTGCGCAGGTAAAATTGTGTAGGAGAATTCTGGAAAAGTGATATTTGTCGTAATTTATATACCTGGCCTTAAATAATCTATTGGGCATAAGATTAAATTAATTCCATTAATGGATTGACATCCGGCAGTCGGCATTGCGATAGCGGGTTCTTTACGAATGCTTCAATTCTTATTCGAAGCTAAAGTTCGTGGATTGTAAATCCTTATTACCATGAAGTTTAACAATAGCATAAAAGAATATTGAATAAAAAAGGGCGACACCAGCAATGCAAATAGTAATCATAATCTTTTTGTTTAGTTCGTAAGTCAAAGATTACCCATCCTTTTTGTCTGCATTTGGTAAGTTTTCAAAACAAGTCACCGAAGTAATTTATTATTCAATTTTGCGTTTAATCAAATGTTAAGACCAAAGCCATATGTGCCCGATTACATAGAAAATGCCTGATTAATAGCCTTTAAGCATTATATTGCAAGTTCTTATAATTAAAAACCCGCTTATGAAAGCACGTATTCTCTATGTAATATTTTCACTATTTCTCTCAGTAAGTTCATTTGCACAGTTAGCTCCCGTTGTGGTAAAACCCAACGATTGGTTTTTACGCGACCCTGAGCAAGACAGCCTGCAAGGTGTAAGCGCTGAACGTGCCTATGAAACGTTGCTAAAGGGAAAGCCCTCCCGCCCGGTGATTGTGGCAGTAATTGATTCTGGTATTGATATCGACCACGAAGATTTAAAAAGTGTGATTTGGGTGAATGAAAAAGAAATTCCGGGCAACGGTACGGATGACGACAAGAATGGATACATCGATGATGTATTTGGTTGGAACTTTATTGGCGGTAAGGAAGGCAATGTAGATGCAGATACATATGAACTTACACGCGAATACATCCGGCTGAAACAAAAATATGAAGGTGTGGAGGCATCCAAGGTCTCGAAAAAGCAAAAAGCGGAATATGAACAGTATGTAAAACTGAAAGAAAAGTATGTCGCGCTGAAAGAAAAAAATGAACAGCAATACAAACTTTATTCTGGCATTTACCGCAACATGTCGTTTAGCATCGATACGCTAAAAGTGCTCATGAAGGTGGATAAGATTACGGCTGAAGAGTTAAAGAAATTTGAAACCAATGATCCTACTTTGCTTTTTGCAAAGGGTTTTCTTCTGTCGATGTATCGCAACATGGGTGAAGAAGAAGAAATAGAATCATATGTGACCGAATTAAAAGAAGCGGTGGATTACTATGAAGTAATTGTTAAATATGGATACAATGAGGAATTTGATTCGCGTGTAATAGTAGGTGATGACATCAATAATTTATCGGAACGAAATTATGGTAATAATGATGTGAAAGGTCCAGACCCCAGGCACGGCACACATGTGGCCGGTATTATAGCGGCAGACAGAAAAAATGAAATCGGAATAAAAGGAATCGCTGATAATGTGAAGATTATGGTAGTGCGTGCAGTGCCCAATGGCGATGAGCGCGATAAAGATGTGGCCAATGCGATTATGTATGCGGTAGATAATGGTGCGCAGATTATTAATATGAGTTTTGGAAAATCCTTTTCACCTCAAAAAGCTGCGGTAGATAAAGCTGTACGTTATGCAGAGCAAAAGGGGGTATTGTTAATTCATGCGGCTGGCAATGACGGAGAGAATATTGATGTTGAAAATAATTTTCCTACCCGGTTCTATTTAGATGGAAAAGAAGCTAAAAACTGGCTTGAAGTGGGTGCTTCCTCGTGGGGAAGTGATGATGATTTTGTGGGCAGCTTTTCGAATTATGGTAAAAAGGGAGTCTCTTTGTTTGCACCCGGTGTAGAAATATACAGCACCGTGCCTGGAAATAAATATGAAAATGAAAGTGGCACGAGCATGGCAAGTCCTACTGCGGCAGGCGTTGCAGCGTTGCTGATGTCATATTTTCCCGAACTTACCGCAGTGCAGGTAAGAGATATACTGATGAAATCAACCCGCAAGTTTGATAATCTTAAAGTGCAGAAACCAGGTGGTGGAAAAACTGAATTTAGTCAGCTAAGCGCATCGGGTGGATTGATAAATGCGTACGAAGCAGTGAAAATGGCACAGTCAATGAATTCAATGAAAATTGAAAAATAATCGGGTTGTTAAGCCCGATTATTTTTACAGGTTTCGTTTCGCCTGCTGCAGGTGCCTTTCGTTGTGAGCTATTATAAATTGAAAAACGTCTCCTAGTTTCAGTTTCAGCCAACGCGATATTGAAATGGGTATTCTTACCTTATTCAAATCAGTGTGCCTGGCCAGTTTCAGCAAATCAAGTAATTCTTCCTGCTGTTGAATGAACTTGGCCACCACTTCATGTGCATCGAGCGCAGGCGCAGGAGTATGATCTTTAAACGCCTTATACTTTTTCATCTTTAAACCAGGCTTCATGGTATTTGTAAAGTAGTTGCCCAGCCACGAGCTTTTAAATTCCGGATTGAAAGGATAATTTTTAGTTAGCCCTTTTCTGATTTCCGGAAAGTAATATTCGCCATAACTATTCAGGTGCCATAAACATTGTGCAATGCTCCATCCTCCGCTTGCGGAAGGTTTAAGCAGTG
>JALOMN010000413.1 GCA_025455445.1 Cyclobacteriaceae bacterium | reverse complement strand
ACAACCTCGTAGGGAAGGAAGACCAGTGTGAATAATCCCTTTGCCCACCAGCGGTTAATGATTCCCACCAGATGAAATTGCGTTGGAAAAAAGATCGGGATCAAGAAAAATGGAAATAGTAGTGCGAAGAGTAATCCAAAAACGAAAAGGCCGTAATACGTATGCAGTGTTCTTAAAAACTTCATTAAGCAGTTATTCCAATTGGCTAACCTGTAAATATAAATAAAAAGTCCCCCTTTGATTCAATCAAAGGGGGACTTGAAAATGATAGTGAAAAATTATTGTCTGTTGATTCCGTCTGCTTTGGGAATGAGGATGATTTCTTTTTGTCTTCCATCAATGTATCGGAAACCGGTTTCGTCAAAGTAGCCGTCTTCTTCCAGTTGAATACGAATGTCTTTCTTCCATTCAGGAATGTTTACCGTGCAATTCAACTCGATCGAATACGCTGTTTTATAATGCATGGGATAATCTCCGGTAAAGGGAACTCCACCTTGCATATCCCACATGCCTATAGTGGTGCCAGCTGCATGACCGTGAAAGCCGATCGGGTGCGTGTAAATAGAAGGCGTTATGCCTTCGGCAATTGCCTGTTCACGTGTGGCTTTTAAAATATCATTGCCTGTGCGCCCTTCTTTAAAGTTGTTGGTGAGTATGTCTTGCAGGCGATTTCCTTTTGCGAAAGCATCTTTTAAAAATTTAGGTGCTTCGGTTTCACCTGCTTTTAAAATGTATGCGTGTTGTTGCGTGTCGGTATTAAGTCTTAAATAAGTAATTCCAAAATCGACATGCAGAAAATCTCCGGGTTGAATCACCAAGGGTTGCGGGCGCTTCATCATGATGGCTTCCGGTTCATTGCGTTGAATCGAGACTGAGGGCTGAAACCAGGTATCTAGTTTTAATTCTTTGATGCGCTCGCGGTAAAACCACACCACATCTTCGGTGGTAGTTACTCCGGGTTGAATCACGCTGTCTGAAAAGCCTTCCTGAATAATATTATGGGCAATGCGACAAATTTGCTGATAGATTGCCATCTCTTTTTCGGTTCGGGTTTCAAGCCAGCTCACTGCAAGTTTCTCGGCAGAGGTCACTTTTGGTTGTAAATTTTTTGGCAATACTTTCATCAGGTTGTCATAATCGTTGGAGGTAAGTCCATCGGCATGACCCCATGAAGGCGCTTTATTAACTCCAATTTTTTTTGGATTGCGCTCGGTAATGATTTTTCCTAGTTGTGCCCACTGATCAGGATTGGCATCGGGGTCCCATGCGCGTTTAAATACCTTGCCCACATCGTAACGGGCCACGGCAAGATATTCCATTCCTGTGTCGGCTCCTTTATCGAATACCACCAGCATGGTAGTTCTGCGTGCGGCCATCCAGGTGGCGGGCAACAACGTTTCAATTACAGGATCTTCGTTATACTCGCGCGAGATCACCACCCACATATCAAAACCTTCTCTGCGCATAAGTGAAGGCAAAGTGGTTAAGAGGCGGTCTTCAAGTAATTCATCAATCACACGAGCCTGGTCGCGTTGGGATAGTACCAAGGTTGATTGGCTAAAAGAAGATGATAAAACAAAAAGTAATAAAATGGAAAGTAGGTACTTCATAAAGTATCGGTTTTGCTGGTAATAATAAGGGAATAGAAATTTATGGCAATTGAATTTTACACCGTTGGTCTTTTAAGATATCATTAGCATTCGCTACCTCAATATGTGATTTGGCATCGTCCATCTGCTCGCGGACTGCATCTTTAATTTCCTTCATGCGCATGGCTTCTATAAACCGTTTGATATCTTCTTTACTTTCAAGGATTAGTTTAGGAACAACGGTGGGCTTGTCGTCATCGCCTTTTGCTACCATGGTAAAAAATGAAGAGTTGGTGTGTTTGATCTTTCCGGTTTTCACATTCTGCGATTCTACACGAATACCTACTACCAGCGAAGTGCGACCCACATAATTCACGGAAGCGTGCATCGATACCAGTTCACCCACTTCTACTGGTTGAAGAAATTCTACTTTATCTACGGTAACAGTTACGCAATAGGTGCCGGCATGTTTGCTCGCAGTGGCATAGGCCACTTTGTCCATCAATGAAAGTAAAATCCCGCCATGAATTTTTCCGCCAAAATTGGCATAGGATGGAATCATCAATTCGGTGATGGTAGTTTGAGAGTAGCGAACAGGACGTGCGAGTTCTTCCATAGGGATTGAGTTTGCTGAGTAAGTTAAGAACTTTTTCGCTTAAAGTACTTTCTTTGAGAGCCTGTTAAATCGCACCACCATCGCGCCAGCAGTAAGCGTAAGCCCGATAAATAATCCAATCCAGATTCCGTTTGCCTGCATGCCTAATGGAAAAGCAAATACATAGCCCAAAGGCAGCGCGATTACCCAGTATGCAACAAAAATTAACAAGGAAGGAATTTTTACATCCTGCAATCCGCGCAAAGCACCGGCAGTGACAACTTGTATACCATCGGATAGTTGAAAGAATGCTGCGATAATGAGCAGGGAGGAAGTTAATTGGATCACCTCCATGTCTTCGATATACAGGGAGGGTAAAAAGTATCTGCCAAAAATAAACAGCAACGCCCATGCAGCCATAATCACAGTTGCCATGCTAATCATCGTAAAGGCAGAAGCTCTCATATTTTCTTTGTCGCGCAGCCCCAGAAAATTTCCTACACGAATAGTAGCGGCTGCGCCCATGCCCGAAGTTGTCATATAACTGATGGTGGCGAGATTGATTGCAATCTGGTGTGCTGCGAGTGC
>JALOMN010000412.1 GCA_025455445.1 Cyclobacteriaceae bacterium | reverse complement strand
ATTTAGACCTTGCAGGAACAACTGACCACAGAGGTGCAAAAGAAATATTTTCAGCATGCAGTAATTCCGAACGGGCACTTGAATTACGATCGATTAAAAATGTAGAACGCCAGATGCGAATGAGCATTTCGTCAGCCGTATTTTCAAAATGACAATGCACATATACATAGGCATCTTCTAGCGTATTGGGGTCAATGGATTCCAACACCTCTGAATCCACTTCAGGTTTGGTTTTTACAGGTGGCTCCTCTATTGATCCTGACACAACTTGGTGGTTTTTATTATATATCATAAGCTTCAGCAAAACCGCATCGCAAATTTACAACACGTTTACCTGCTTTCTACTTCTATTTGACAGGCGTTGTATACAGAAAGGCGCCCCTCATGAGCTCCCTTGTAACACAAAGCACTATTTATTGAATGACTAATTTCTTTATATTGTGAAAGCTTCAACCCCGAATTACAAAATCTATGGCCGCACTTCACATCAGCAGTTACGATGAATTTGCTTCTTATCAAGGTAAAGAGTTAGGTGTTTCAGAGTATTTGAAAGTAACCCAGGAGCAAATCAATCTGTTTGCCGATGCCACACTCGACCATCAATGGATTCATACCGATCCGAAAAGAGCCGAAGCGGAAACCGCATTTAAAAGCACCATTGCACATGGTTATCTCACACTATCACTTGTACCTCATTTGTGGGATCAGATTGCCTTATTCAGCAATGTGAAAATGATGATCAACTATGGGATTGAAAAATTAAGATTTAATCAACCGGTATTGGTAAATCAGGAAGTGCGCCTGCGCGCCAAACTTCATTCTATTGCCAACCTGCGCGGCATCACCAAGTTTGAAGTAGAGGTTACTTTAGAAATCAAAGACAACTCCAAGCCGGCATTTAACGGAATACTGGTGTTCCTGTATCATTTCCATTAATCATCATTGCCTGGCTTGTCACCTTCATAAAATTCTTGCAGGGAGCCAAAATATTCATGGGTCCATCCTGCAACTAAATCGTCATAATCCTGATCGGGAATGTTTGTATGGTGTAATTCCACCGAAGTGCCCTGGGTATGGGGGTGCAATTTGATGGTAACAATGCTTTCTTCAGGCTGATCACCAAAGTACCACTGTTGGATTATTTTTTTGCCTGGCTCCAATTCCAGCATCTTGCCCACTATGCTTCCATCCCAAAGTGAAAACTCTCCACCCGGATATGCCTGAATATCAGCATGATCACCAGACCAAAGCTGAAAGGTGGCCTCATTAGTCAATGCCAGGTATACCTGGTCTGGCGGTGCCCCAACCAAAAAGTACTTCTTAAAATTCTTCATAATTAGATAAAGGTAGATCTTTTATGAAAATCCAATTTTAACGGTATTTTTGACCCTTCTACCTGAACCTAAAAACTCATGGATTTCTATATTGCTGTCGTCATCATTCTGATGGCCGTTGCCGTGGTCGACTTGATTGTGGGAGTAAGTAATGATGCGGTCAATTTTCTCAACTCTGCTATTGGGTCAAAAGTAGCCCCCTTCTGGGTGATTTTAACGGTGGCGAGTCTTGGTATTCTCATGGGCTCACTTTTTTCGAGTGGTATGATGGAAATTGCCCGCAATGGTATATTCAATCCCGACTATTTTACATTCGATAAAATTATCATTGTATTTCTGGCAGTAATGCTCACCGATATCATTCTGCTTGACTTTTATAACACACTAGGTTTACCTACTTCTACTACAGTGTCATTAGTATTTGAATTACTTGGCTCTGCGTTGGTAGTGGGATTACTCATGGCATCCGAAAAGGGAATGGGTTTTGAAACGTGGGAACAAATAATCAATTATTCAAGTGCTATTACTATCATCAGCGGAATATTCCTTTCTGTGTTTCTGTCTTTTATCGTAGGTAGTATCATTCAACATATTGCCCGGCTCATTTTTACTTTCAAGTTGAAAAAATCATTAAAAAAATACGGTGCCATCTTTAGTGGATTAGCAATCACCACCATTGTTTACTTTTTATTGATTAAGGGTGTGAAGGGCAGTTCGCTCGTATCTGACGATCAGATTAAATGGATTATTAAGAACACAATTGCGATCTTAATTGTATCGGTTGTCTTCTGGTCAATATTTCTTCAAATCCTGATGTGGTGGAAGAAAATCAATCCACTCAAATTCGTGGTTTTGTTAGGAACATTCTCACTTGCCATGGCATTTGCCGGTAATGACCTGGTAAACTTTGTGGGCGTACCTGTAGCAGGGTTGATTTCATACCAGCAATGGGCGGTATCGGGCACAGCTGCATCCGATTTTTCCATGGGGATTTTGAAACAACAAATTGTAACACCTCCGTGGCTTCTTTTAATTGGCGGTGTGGTGATGGTGCTTACTTTATGGTTTAATGCAAAAAGCAGAAAGGTGACAGAAACTGAAGTATCACTTGGCAGACAGGATGAAGGTGATGAAAAATTTAAGCCGAATGTAGTGTCAAGAGGATTGGTGGGTGGAGCAATTTGGATTGGACGTAAAATGGAACTCGTGATGCCCAAAGCCTGGGCAGAAGCGTTGTCATATCGTTATCAGCAAGATAAAATAAAGACTGTAACAGAAGATGAAGCATCATTCGATTTAATCCGTGCAAGTATCAACTTAATAGTATCCAGTGCGCTTATCGCCTATGGAACATCACAGAAGTTACCACTCAGTACCACTTTTGTAACATTTATGGTGGCCATGGGTAGTTCATTTGCCGATCAAGCCTGGGGGCGTGAAAGCGCTGTATATAGAGTA
>JALOMN010000411.1 GCA_025455445.1 Cyclobacteriaceae bacterium | reverse complement strand
TCCGTCCACAATATAAAGCGGGTCGTTGGCTAGGAAAGAACCGAAACCTCTGATACGCACTTTAGCTGGCTGACCAGGACGGCCGTCACCTGTTACAGTTACACCTGCCACACGGCCTTGCAACTGGTTGGTGATGTTACTACTTGGTATTTGTGTAAGTTCGGCCATCTTCACCGTACCTACAGAACCAGTAAGGTCTTTCTTTTCCTGAGAGGCATAACCCGTTACTACAATTTCACTCAACTCGGTAACGTCTACCTTAAGGCTTACATCCACTGTGGTGCTGGCACCAACAGCTACTTCCTGAGAGGTGTAACCGATAAAGGAGAATAACAGTCGGGAGCCACTGCCTACGGAAATTGAATATTTTCCGGAAGCATCTGTAACCGTACCATTGGAGGTTCCTACCACCAGTACGTTTACACCTGGCATTGCTGCACCGTTTTCATCTTTGACGGTACCTGATACCACTCTTTCTTGAGCGAGCACTGCGTGAGAGCAGGCGAGCCACAAAAAGAGAAGTACAAATCGCATCGCTTTGTTGTACAGTTTTTTCATGGTCATTTAGTTAAGTTAATTGTTTTGGGTTAAAAAATTTAGTAAGGGTTAAAAATGATTAAACAAAATATCATACGGTTAAATATGATGGAGCAAAATAAAATGAATATCTGTGATAGTGTAAAAAAAGATGAAAAATAATTTCGCAATCGAAACCGCAATCGTTTCCGGTAACGTTGCCGAATTCGTTTGAGCATTCGATTTCAAGACTAAAAGCACGCTAACAGGCATTCGGCTCATGTAAGTTTGGTGGCCGCACACAGCAACTTTGTGTGCGCACACACGTTTGTGATTCAAATATTATCATTTATCTTGTTTAAAACTCTACCCTTGCTATTATAAAATAACTGCTACGAATGAAACAAAAGAATATTCGGATTAAGGATATCGCTGCAATGGCAGGTGTTTCAGAGGGTACAGTAGATCGCGTAATTCATAAACGTGGAAAAGTCTCATCTGATGCTGCTGACAAAGTAAATAAGGTATTGGCAGAAATCGAATACACACCCAATCTGCTTGCAAGAACGCTTGGCACTGCGCGCAACTACAGGCTAATCGCAGTGATACCGCATCCGGAAAGTGATCCGTATTGGAAACAAAGTTTTGAAGGGCTGGAACAAGGCGAAGCAGAACTTGCTCAGTTTGGAATCACTATGTCTGTGGAAAGATTCTTTTATGACCCCACTAAAAAGGAATCATTCCAACAGGTCACCCTAAAAGCTTTTCACTCGAAGCCTGATGGAATTTTGGTAGCTCCCCTATTCTATTATGCCTCGGTGCCTTTTTTAAAAGAGTTGTCAGAAAGCAAAATACCTTTCATACAATTTAACACGCGCATTGAGCAGGCAAAATCGCTCAGCTTTATCGGGCAGGATCTATTTCAAAGCGGCCGTCTCGCTGCCGAACTAATTTCGCTTGGTAACGCTGGTAACGGTAGTTATATACTTTTGCATGTTGAAGAAGACTTACCTAATTCCATTCACCTCCTGGAAAAGGAAAAAGGATTTAAAAATTATTTCGAAACCGAACTGGCCCCACAACCTAACCATATTAAGAGTTATACGCTGCCCGATTCAACACATGTACTTTTCGAAAAGGAACTTCAAAGCATCTTGCGCACTCCCAATTTAAAAGGAATCTACGTGACCAATTCAAAAGCTTATTTAATTGCCACCTATCTGGAAAAAGAAAAACAGCAGGTGCGTTTGATCGGATATGATTTGGTGGA
This sequence comes from Cyclobacteriaceae bacterium, assembly GCA_025455445.1. Taxonomy (GTDB): domain Bacteria; phylum Bacteroidota; class Bacteroidia; order Cytophagales; family Cyclobacteriaceae; genus ELB16-189. The sequence goes on along the minus strand of JALOMN010000411.1, from coordinate 1,010 downwards.
AGAGAATATTAACTATTTACGAAAGGGAATGATACAGTTTATTATCCATCAAAATCCGAAGCGACAAGCTAAATTAGGAATTCGCACACTGGTCAATTACCTGCTGTTTGATAAAAAACCTACCGCATTGAATTTATTCCCTCTGGAAGTAATTACTAAAACCAATCTTGATTCCTATCAGATTTGAATTTTAGTCTCACATTCATTTAAAATATGGTAATTTCGCACCACTATTTTTTATGAAGCTGTACGAAAAATTTCCAATTCAATTAACGAATTCACTTTCTGGTAAGAAAGAAATTTTTAAATCCATACTCGATGGATTTGTTGGCATGTATGTATGCGGGCCCACGGTTTACAATGACGTGCATTTGGGCAATGTGCGCACCTTTCTCACCTTCGACATTGTGTCGCGTTACCTGCGCTTTCTGGGCTATAAAGTTCGCTATGTGCGCAACATTACTGATGTAGGTCACCTGGAAAATGATGCGGATGAAGGAGAAGATAAAATAGCCAAGAAGGCACGCATTGAAAAACTTGAACCTATGGAAGTAGTAAAACACTACACCGAAGGTTTTCATGAAGTGATGAGACAATTCAACATACTGCCACCCAGTATTGAGCCCAGCGCTACCGGACATATTGTTGAACAAATTGAAATCACCAAAAAGCTGATTGATCAAGGTTTAGCCTATGAAGCTAATGGTTCTGTGTATTTTAATGTGCGCAGGTACAACGAAAAAAATCACTACGGAATTCTTTCCGGCCGCAATATTGAAGAGTTGATGGAGAGTGGGCGGGAGTTAGATAGCCAGGACGAAAAACGTGAGAAGATTGACTTTGCACTTTGGAAAAAAGCATCGCCCTATCACATCATGCGATGGCCTTCACCATGGGGTGATGGATTTCCGGGCTGGCATATTGAATGTACGGTGATGAGCACCAAATACCTGGGGGAAACATTTGACATCCATGGTGGTGGAATGGATTTAAAATTTCCGCATCATGAA
>JALOMN010000410.1 GCA_025455445.1 Cyclobacteriaceae bacterium | reverse complement strand
ATTCCGCTATGTGTATCAGCCAAATGCAACGCGCATGTTTAATTAATTAGATCACTGGATGTTCATAATGAGTCTGTCTCAAAAGTCTGTTTGTCATTGCCCCGATGCATCGGGGCGATCCCGATTTGAGGTGTACTCAACGGGATTCCGGCACAAGCCTGCCTGCGCGAAGCCGCTCCGGCAAAGGCAGGGCCGGAATGACGTTTCATATTTTAGTTGACTTTTGAGACAGCCTCATTATTTAAATAAAATATCATGATTGAATTCGTTCAGAAAATACCCATTCTCACCACCGTACTATCTGGTATATTTTTTTACGTCTTATATCAACATTGGATATATAAGCAGAAGCCGTCATACTTGTTCTGGTGGATGACCGGAGTATTGTGTTATGGACTTGGAACACTGACAGAAGCAATTGTTGGTTTATTTGGGTGGAGCGAACCGGTATTTAAATCATGGTATATTCTCGGTGCGTTGCTGGGAGGATTTCCGCTCGCACAAGGTTCGGTCTATTTGATTTTTAAAAAGCACACAGCCGATATCATGATGTTTGTAGTGGTAGCAGTGATTATCGTGGCTTCTGCTTTTGTTATACTTTCGCCAATTGATTATTCACTGGTAGAACCCACACGATTAACTGGAAAAGTTTTGGTGTGGAGCAAGGTGAGGTTGGTTACACCTTTTGTAAATATGTACGCATTTGTATTTCTTGTAGGGGGTGCTACATATTCAGCCTATCGCTATAGCAAAGACAGTTTATATAAAGCCAGATTTGTTGGAAATGTATTTATTGCCTTCGGAGGTTTGTTACCGGGCATAGGCGGGTCGTTTACCAAATTTGGTTATACCGAAGTATTGTATGTGACCGAACTTCTTGGCATCATATTGATTTACATGGGTTATTATACGATCCGCAAGGATAAAACAATTTCAATTTATCAGGTTCAGACAGCAGAATGAAAAATCGCATACATACGTTACGCATCATCGGGTTAATTGAAGGTGTTTCCTTCATGTTCCTTTTACTTATTGCGATGCCACTAAAATATTATTTTGACTTGCCAATGGCGGTGAAAGTTACCGGATGGATCCACGGAGTATTGTTCATGCTTTACATAGCAGCGGTATTATTCGCCATTAAGGCCATGGCCTGGAATTGGTTTTCGGTACTTGTGGCGTTAGCTGCATCGCTTATCCCGGTGGGAACATTTGTGCTCGACAAATCTTTGAAAAGGAGGCTGAATGAGCTGGAGGAATAAAATTTTTGATCTCTGATCAGATTGCTTTAACCAACTTAAAGGGAAATAAGAGTATTCCTTTAATCACGCTGAACACCACATCCAGCGTAAAGCCAACAATCCGGAAGGGCAAAAGAATCAACCATACAAATGGGAAGAGCACCAGCATGATCAAGGCGATTGGCCAGCAGATTACAAAAAGAATAAACCAAAGTACAAGTCCGATAAAGGTTCTCATCGCTGTTATTTTAAACGCAATTCAACAAAGCGCAGGCCAAATATAAAATCTTCTTTTTAGACGAATCAGGCCATAACACAGCCATTTAACTATCCGGTTTTGTACAGTGTGATTGTACAAAAATGCACACTTAGTGTTGCGAGGGTTCAATCAAGTCCCAGAGATTTCCATACAGGTCGGCAAAGACAGCTACCGTACCGTACTCTTCCACAGAAGGGGGTCTTATGATGACCACATCTTGTTGAATGAGATTTTCAAAATCACGTTGAAAATTATCGGTGTAGAGAAAAAGAAACACGCGGCCACCGGTTTGATTTCCAACCCTGCTTTTTTGTTCTTCATTAGCTGCCTTAGCCAGTAGCAAACAAAAATTACTATTTCCTGGCGGGCTTATCTTCACCCATCGTTTTGTTTCATTGAGCTTCGTATCCTCGATTAATCTGAAGTGAAGTTTCCGGGTATAAAACGTTATCGCTTCATCATAGTCATTTACTACTAAGGTGATATGGGCAATGTGTTGATTCATCAATAAGTTTTGGTCATATCTTTCGGCACACAGATAATAAAATCAGCTGCCTTCCTGGTAGCATCCTCAAGACTATCGATCTGAGATTGTTCTGTTACATGGATGGTGGCAACTTTAATGTTAGGTTGTGCATTTTTCACATACCAGATTATGCCCTCACCATTTTTAGAATGATACGATCCATTCACATGATACACTTGTCCTTTTTTATACTTCAGAAGAAAGTGTGCCATCGTGGCATCTTTAAATGCCTGTGAGCGCGCCATGTTTTCGGCTGTGCCGCTGCTGGCATGCGGACCCATAGCGGTGATCATACTTTTATATCCGGGCAACGAAAGATCAATTTCAACCGGAAGTGGTGCAATCCATTGTTTTGCTTCCGCGGAAAGCGAATCAAGGGCCATTACCCCCTTGCGATAAACCAGGTTGGCATAGCGCCTTGGAATATTAGATGCAACCACCGGAAGTTTTTTCGCTTTGGCAAACTCTACCATGGGTCTGTAATCCGTGCTATAATTATCCCACACCTTCGCTTCTTTCAGCAATTGTTTTTCATCAATCGTTCCTTTCAGATATTCATTTATTATCAGCTGGTCATCGGCTTCAAACATTTCCATAGCCAGTGTGAGTTGCTGATTTTTTTCATACAGACTTTTCATCACTTCAATCTCCAGCCAATGTGAAATCGGGTCGTTATGACTTTCGCCAAAGAAAACAATATCTGCCTTTTCGAGTTCCTTGATCATTTTTTCATACTTCACTTCTTTGCCCTCTGCATCAAAAAGCCGGTAGGC
>JALOMN010000051.1 GCA_025455445.1 Cyclobacteriaceae bacterium | reverse complement strand
TAAGCTTCGCCCTTGAGTGTAACCCTGCGCACTTTTTCTCGCGGGTTATATTCGAATTGTAACGCGCTACGCTTATTCAAATATGCAGTGCTGCCATCAGGAAGTGTATCCTGGGCGACAATAAGATCTGCAGTTAATGAATATACCTGAGTTGTTGGTTCAGTTAACTTGTAGAGTAGTGTGGTAACGCCCAGTATAAAAATAATGCCGGCTGCAATACGAAGTGGTGAGAATATTGACTTTGGTGGATAGAGTGGCGTAACTTTTCCTTCACCAGAATGCAATTTTGCTTTTACTTTATTCCAGGCTGCATCGGAGTCAAATTGAATCTGAACTTCGGTTGCCGCAGCTTTTGAAAAGATTTCCTGCAGATTTTTGTAATACGTTTCGTTATCAGGTGAGCGCATGCGCCATTGCAGCAGGTAGTTATGTTCTGCTTCAGTAGCTTCGCCCGCGAGCACCTTGCCAATCAACTCTTCAATATCGTGCTGTATATCCTCCACGTTATTCAATAAAATCTTTCATAAAAATTAAAAACAGGGGTAAATATTCTTTCAGTTGTTCACGCATTATTTTTAATGCCTTGCCCATATGATTTTCAACCGTCTTGATAGAAATGTTAAGCTGGTCTGCAATTTCCTGATACTTCAATTCTTCAAAGCGGCTCAGTTGAAAAACCAGGCGACATTGTTCAGGTAACGCTTTCATTGCTTCCGTAATCTTTAAAGAAAGCTCGTTCGCATATACTTTTTCTGATACTGAATTGTAAGAAACCTCTGCTACTGCCAGCTCATGGGCAACATGTTGTTTTTTTACTTTTTCATGTTTGATAACGTTGAGACAGCTGTTGCGCACCATTCTATAGAGATATGCCTTAAATGACGTTTGTATTTCCAGCATACTTCGCTTTTCCCATAGTGATATGAACACGGATTGCACCACTTCTTCAGACTCTTCTTTGTCATGCAGAAATGTGTAGGCATACCGGCAAAGGGGTTGATAATATGATTTAAATATCATCTCATAAGCGATTTCATTGCCTGACTTAATCGTATCCAGAACCTGATTGTCCAATAATTCCACCGCTTTTGAGGGTATGCTGGTGCAATTTACGGTTTTAGGTCTTTGAGGTTATGACAACTGGCTAAAGATTTACCCCTATTGGTATGAAAATTAAAAAGGCTATCCATTTTAATGAATAGCCTGGCTTGCTCTGAGGGTTTATTATTAACTCAATTTTTCGAAGCGATAAACTTCAGACATTCCCGAGTCATCATTCATGGAGACATTCAGATCTTGGATCAAACCATTGCGGATATCATATACCCAACCATGAATGTATGGGGCGCCTCGAGATTGCCAGGCATTTTGAATAATGGAGGTTTTGCCTAAATCATACACTTGCTCAATTACATTTAACTCGATGAACCGGTCTTCCCTTTTCTTCATATCTTGAATTTTCTCGAGTTCATCTTGATGCATGCGATACACATCTTTGATATGCCGTATCCAGTTATCAATTAATCCTACCTGTTTGTGTTGCATGGCAGCGCGCACTCCACCACATCCATAATGGCCGCAAACAATTACGTGATTTACTTGTAATACATTCACTGCATAGTCAAGCACACTCAACATGTTCATATCGGTATGAACTACCATATTGGCAATGTTTCGGTGTACAAATACTTCGCCCGGTTGAGTGCCGGTGATTTCGTTGGCAGGTACACGACTGTCTGCGCAGCCAATCCATAGAAACTCAGGCTTTTGTACATTCGCCAATCGATTAAAAAAATCCTTGTCCTCAAGCAATTTTTGCTCCACCCACGCGCGATTCTGTAATAATAGTTGCTGGTATTTTTTCATAATAATTTATTGCTCTGAAATGATAAATATAATTTAACTAAAGCGCACTTTGATTAATCTTGATTCCCACGACTTCTACCGTGATATGTTTTGATTTTGCTGATTCGATAAAATCCTCAATAGTTTCAATGATGTCTTCGTCTATAAAATTTGATTTCGTTCCATCAATGGTCAGCTGGGTATCATCTTGCACTTCGCGAAGCACATGCCTGAGTTCTGCCTTGTGCATAAACGAAACATCTTTGGCAAATTTGATTAATTGCATGCCATTAGATTTAACACTGATAATAGCTTTTTGAAAATTGGTTTTAAGAATGAAAAACAAACCAACAACAATACCAAGAAAAACACCTTGAAGTAAATTGGTAAACAGGATAGCCAGTATGGTTACGATAAATGGAATGAATTGACTTTTGCCTTTGGCAAACATCAGTTTGTAAAGGGCAGGTTTGGTGAGTTTAAAGCCAACTTGTAATAGGATTGCAGCCAGGCAGGACAATGGTATCAGATTGAGAAATCCGGGAATAGCGATAAACGCAATCAAAAGAATAAACCCGTGCGAAATGGTAGAAGCTTTCGTTCGTGCACCTGAGTTAACGTTGGCAGAACTGCGCACAATTACAGACGTAACGGGAAGGCCGCCAAGAAGTCCTGATATAATATTACCTGCACCCTGTGCGGTTAATTCTTTATTAAGAGGTGTAATGCGATGGTTCGGATCCATTTTGTCACAGGCCTCAATGCTCAGCAATGTTTCCAGGCTGGCCACCAGCGCGATGGTCACCGCAACAATCCAAATTTTAGGGTTAAGTATTTCTGTAAAAACAGGAAATGAAAATATATTACTGGATTGCTCTGAACCAAATAAGATTGGTACTGAAACCAGGTGTTCTTGCTGAATAGCCAGATAGGGGGCAACGTATTGAAAAAGAATATTGAGCAAAATTCCGAATACTACCACAAGAAGTGGTGCGGGTAAAAGCCTAACGATTCGATAGCGTTGCAGCAGGCTAGAGCTCCAGAGGATCAGAATGAATAATGAGACCGTGCTGATTATAAGCGCACCAGGGCTGATAAAATTTAGTGCATTAATTATTTCGGTAAACGTATTATTACCATCCATCTGAAAAAAACTTTCATCACCTTCAAAGTCACTGTCATACCCAAATGCGTGAGGAATTTGTTTTAATATTAAAATTAAACCGATGGCGGCCAACATACCTTTTATTACAGAGGAAGGAACAAAATGTCCGATAGTTCCAGCCTTGGCATAACCCAACCCAATTTGAATAACACCGGCAATAATTACACTTAACAAAAATGAATTGAATGAACCCAGGTCTAAAATAGCGGCAGCTACAATGGTCGTAAGACCCGCTGCCGGACCGCTCACACTAATAGACGATCCACTTAGAAATCCAACTACCACACCGCCCACAATACCGGCAATTAATCCTGAAATCAGAGGTGCCCCTGAAGCCAACGCGATGCCCAAACAGAGCGGAAGCGCTACGAGAAAAACCACTACAGATGCCGGAAAATCATAAGGCCAAAAACTCCTGAAATTCATAATTGGTAAAAGTTTATTAATGCAAAAAGGCAGACACAAACGAGTCCTGCAACATGGTAATACTACCCAGATTAAATTTGAGGAGGAGGAGAGTTGATTTCAGTGTAATTAAAATCAAATAAGGCAAAGTCCGATAGTATTTCTTGCTTCAGCACATCAATCAGAACTAGTGTGGAGGTTGTTCCAAGCAATTTATCTTCTTCATTAAGCTGATTACCTTGCTTTTTGCTGTTGTCTTCTTGCGGTTCTTCTAATTCTTCACCGATTTCATCAGTCCAGGCAATACTTTCAGTTTGCCCAGAGTATTTATAATACAGGTTACTCAGCGAAAGAAAGAGCATTAAAGCCCCAATCGAGAATGTAAAAAGAAGCACTCTTTTCATAATAGAGGGTTAAAGATAGTGATTTATGATGATGGCAAAGTGGGGATTGTTGACTTGTTAAAACTTTAACAAAAATAGTTGGTGGAGCAGCGTTCAGTCAGCTTTGATTATTCACTTGGTTAGGCATTTACTGGATAGACTCTTAATACCCGGTAAGTTCTATAACCTACCGATAGCGAGCCGATGATAGGCCTATGATTCCGGAGTGAATTAACCTGAATGCCAGGCGTCTCGTGATAGGCAAAATTTACAAGCCACCAATCAGACTGATAGTTCATCTGTGGTGTGGAAAGACTTTGAAGTTTGCGAAGAATGATAGTGATATAGCTTTGATACAAGCCGAAAAATTGGATTCAGATTTATAAAAATAATAAAAAGCTGCGTGCAATCAGAAAAGCACATGAATGCTTTTACTGTGTATAAAATTTTTCAAGAGCAATCACACTAAAATGCAGATAGTTCGTGGTTGTAAAGAAGAAGAATTAACTACGGGTTTAATATAATTCTACAATAATTTCTATTTCCACCGCGATGTTGCTCGGCAAGGAGTTCATTCCCACCGCGGAGCGGGCGTGTTTCCCTTTTTCTCCGAACACGGCTACCATCAAATCAGAAAAGCCATTGATTACTTTAGGTTGATCGGTGAATGTATCCGTACAGTTTACCATGCCCAATACTTTCACTATCCTTTTCACTTTATTTAAATCACCAATTTCGCCTTTTAAGGTAGATAAAATTGAAATGCCTGTTTGTTTGGCAGCTTCATAACCTTGTTCAACAGTTAAATCTGCTCCTACTTTGCCGGTAATATTCGAACCATCTGCCCGTGAAGGTCCATGACCAGCGAGGTAGATCAAATTACCGGTGCGCACTGCTTTCACATAATTTGCCATCGGCTTAGAGGGCTCAAATAATTCAATTCCCAACTCTTTCAGTTTTTTGTCGTAGTCAGTTTTTTGTTGAGCCCAGGCGCCTGCAATTGAAACGGTGCATAGAAGAAGTATTAATATCGATTTCATGAATTATTATTTTGAATAGAAGTTTGAAGATACAAACTTTAGGCAGATATGATAAATCCGCAACATCAAAATGTAGTATCATGAACGAAATTTTCCGCTGCCCCTGGTGCCTTAAGTTTGAGGAGTATATTAAGTATCATGATGAAGAATGGGGTGTGCCGGTGCATGACGATAAGACTCATTTTGAGTTTTTAATATTAGAAGGCGCACAAGCAGGATTGAGCTGGTCTACCATTTTAAAGAAACGCGCAGGCTACAGAAAAAACTTTGCAGAATTTGACCCGGAAAAAGTAGCTCGCTTCACAGAAAAACGACTGGAAAAAATATTACAGGATCCTGGTATTGTGCGTAATAAGTTGAAAGTGTATGCTGCCGTTAATAATGCGAAGCACTTTTTGAACGTGCAAAAAGAGCATGGCACTTTTGATAATTATATCTGGAGCTTTGTAAATCACAAACCAATTGTAAATCAGTGGGAATCGCTAAAGCAAATTCCGGCTACCACCAAAGAGTCTGATGCGCTTAGCAAGGATTTGATAAAGCGAGGTTTTAAGTTTGTTGGCAGTACGGTTATGTATGCGCACCTGCAAGCCTGCGGCCTCGTAAACGACCATCTTTCAGAATGCTTTCGCTATCGTGAAGTTAATTTGAAAAAGGCATAACCAAACCAATCCTACAAGTTGTGTCTTAAGTTCAGGTGTGCGTATTACCAATATAAATCTTATGGGGCAGTGATTAAATCGCTACTCATGTTGATTGCACTTTTAAGAGAAGTATTTGATAAAGGCATAACTTCCCAACAGAAGAAGTATCAGCCCCGGAAATAGCTTCACTAAATGATTATCTTTAATATGACTGGCAAGCCGCCTGGCAAGAAATGCATAGATAGTGAGCAAAATCATTACACCCACTGAAGTGCCCAATACGTAGCTATGCAACAGCCAAGTAGTTGAGAGATCAATCCAGCCTTGTGCTTTTAAGTAAGCGGTAATTCCAACCCAGAACGGAATCGCCATCGGATTAAGAATACTTAGTACTAGCCCTCTCCAAAAGCCACTTTCATTAAAGCGTACAGAGAACTCTGTAGGCTTGCGCGCTGACCAAATACTAAACACACCAATCACTGTCATTACAATTGCAGTGATTAATTGGAAGTTATCCACAATAGCAGGTGTAGAGGTAACCCAGTCTTCAAATTCTACGGCAATCCAGGCATACGGATATTCAACAATTGAAACTGCCAGGGCAAAACGCAAGGCAGGTTTTATTTTATACTCCATGCCCATTTGCAATACTGAAATATTTAGCGTTCCTGGTGGGATGGAGCCAACAAAACTAAATACAAGCCCTATAAAAAAAACAAGAAAGATCATTAAGCAGTAGCCTTTTTAAAATTTGCGTAAATCCGTTTGGCATCGCGATAGGCAAGGTACGGTATTCCGCGCCTGTTATTTTCTTTACTGACGCGATACATATTACTCCAATAGTTGATAAGCGTTTTAATTCCTGTAGTTAAGGATGATCCGGGATGATAAATATGAGAAGGCTCAGCACCACATCCGTTCAACTCCATAATTTTCACTTTCCCGTTTTCCAGATCTTCCAGTGATTGGCAACGAAGATCATAACGCCCAAAATAAAATCCATCAATCTGCTTGCTGATTGTATCAAAAGATGAATTTAACTTTTCGGTGATCAGATGATTGTAATTTAAGAAAGTAGTGCCCAGGCAATGGTTTCCAATGGAAATGAGTTCTTGCTTTTGTCCGGCAGGCAGAATTTCGTTAAGCCTGTCTTCATAGAGTTTAGAAAGTGTGGACCATTGAAGTTTTGCCCTGTCTTTCTCTAGAATTAATTCTCTTAACGTTTTTGTGCCATCACCAGTCACATATAAAAATTCTTTGGCAGTGATAGAATTTACAAAACCATTTTTTTCAGAGGGAAAGCGAACATAAAACACACCAAATTCAAGCGGATGATCAACAAACTCCTGCACGATAAAATCAGTTTTAATTTCCGACAAGTAACGAATAATGTCTTCTTCGCTTTTTATTTTTCGCACCATCCAGCCACGCAATCCGAGGTCAGGTTTAAATATCACCGGCAAAGTTAGCCCATGGGCTGCCATTGTGTTGGTGATGTTTGTTACAGTTTCCGGATAGCTGATGAGAATCGTTTTCGGTTTCACATGATCCGGAATGAGTTTGAGCACTTCGTATTTTGATTCGCCCACCATGCCACCGGTTAGAATAGAGGGGTTAGAAGCAGAGAAGTAAAAAGGCGATCTTTCTCTTATCGCATACCAAATCCATAAAAAAAATAAGGGTAATTGAACAACACCCACGGGCCAGTATTCCCATGCGCGGAGTTTGATAAAAAAATTACTTCTTAAAATTTTTTGCACAAAAAATTTCAAAGAAGTTATTCATGCTCAGTTACTGATGACTCGCGATATCGAAGGGTAGAAATAGCAATACCAAATTCTTCAGGCAATGTCACATAAGGCGCTGCTTCACGTATGCCAATCTTCATCAAGGCCATGTGATGCACAGCATGCTCTATATTATACGTGAGTTCACGAAAATAATTAGTTTGAATAGCAACTGTGTTATTACTGGTTGGCAAGTAGCCCACTTCAAGTAAGAGTATTTTGTCTACCGGATGGCTTGCAATGAAATGTTGAATTTCATGCAAGGTAATAAGAGCAAGAGCACGGTCACTCTCAATGGTTTTGCTGTGTTCTCGCAAATCATAGTTTACAACGCCTACCTGGTATCCCTTTTCCAGGCATATAAAAAATTCTAGCGTATGTCTTAAATGTTGACCAATAGTTGCATTGAGGGTTTCTGATCGCCTATTAAAATCCTTATCCGAAACCTGTGTAATGGCATGGGTGAGCTGCGTAAGGATATGTTGCGCTGCATAAGAAATCTGATTCATAGGTAAATTATAGTAAGCCGGTGCAAAGATAATTTATTTTAGATGCTCTAAAATGTCTGTTAAATGACAAAACCAGGTGAGGGATTTATTGGAAATCTGACTCGGGCAAAATAAATGGCCTGATTTTAACAATACAATTAGCGTGGCTCAATAATCGCGCAGATATTCCCACACCATTTCGGCTTCATAGCCTTTACTGATGGCAAAACGAGCCACCTTATCGCGCTTTTTAAACGGATTCTCCTCTTTTACCTCGCCCCACTTTTTTTTAAGTAATTCCTTGAGTGTTTTTGAATAATCAGTTAGCTCGATTTCTTTTAACCCGCGTTGAATACAATTTTTAGTTAGACCAAGATGCTCAAGTTCATTTTTGATTTTTAACCGCCCCCATTTTTTCATTCGAAACTTACCACCGGCAAAGGCTTTTGCAAAACGCTCTTCATTCAAAAAACCATCGGTGATAAGCTGCGATAGTATTTGATCTACTTCATTGGAATATAACCCATAGGTATAAAGCTTATTCTTTACTTCTTTGTGCGACCGCTCCTGGTATGCGCAGTAGTGCTGTATTTTAAGTAGCGCTTCTTTAGGAGAATATCTTTTTTTCTTACCCGATTCACCTTAGCAACCACAATCAAGTAAACTGAAATTACTGCTTAATGAGTCCTTTGGTTTTGAGAATACTGATTAGGAATTTACGCTCATTTTCAGTGTTAAAAATTTTAAAAGGCAGATGAATTAATTGTGCCTTATTTACAAAAAGAAGAAAGTAGTCTTCACCCACTTTGGCGCGTTTAATCTGATCCCACTTCAGTGGCATGCCTTCACGGGCATTTAATTTCATTACAATTTGCTGGCTGGTAATTTCATATGAGAAGCGTTCAAACAACATTTTACCTTGCTCCAGTTGGGTAACACCATAAAACTGTATCCACCAGAATAATAAGTATAGGCCGGCACCCAGTAATGCCCCGATAAACCACCAGATGCTGGGTATCCAGAAATACATCGCACAAATAGCCAATACAATCAAACTTACCCACCATTGTTGCAATAAGATGGCTTTCAGAGCCATTTTGATATACTCTTTCTTCTCCAGGCGGTAGTTGCGCGTTTTCACAATCATAGTAACTCTTCCATTTTAGGGAGGGCAAAAATAAAAGGGATTTGTCGGATTTTCTAATGTAAGGTTGAAAGGACACCTAAAACAATGGCGGCATGCTTACGAAAGCATGAAATGATTTGAAACCTTTA
>JALOMN010000409.1 GCA_025455445.1 Cyclobacteriaceae bacterium | reverse complement strand
ATGCCCGCAAGGACGATAACCATGTTCGCGGGCTTCTTGTTCAGATATAAAGAAAACACGGTTCACTTTTTTCATTTTGCGCCCGGATTTGCAATCAAGCTTACCAAAAATTTTCAACTTGCGATTTCCACCCAAACGGATTTCACCTTGTTTTATTTTAGTTAAGAGGTCTGCCTTTTTTATTTCTATATGACGCCACATGCAGTGGCAAGATTACTTCAAACTCTGAATTCTCAAAACCTGATTCTTGCGGTGAAAATCCGCAAGGGCGGGGAATTGTGAAAACGAAAAGATTGTTGAAGCCAGTCAAGGGTGGGAAAGAAAAAGGTTTACTTTAGATAGAATTTGCTTATGTTGATCATAAGAATGATTAATGATGCGCTTTGATTTTAGTGAAAACATATAGAACTTGTTTCCGTTAGAGTTACAGATGAAAAAGTTCGCACAGTTTTTTGTTATCATTTTGGTGTTGATTTGTGTGACTGCCACAGAAAGTTTCCCTTTTATAGCACACGAAACAGCAGCCACTGAGCGCTGCGATGACTTCCGCGAAACAGAGGAGTTCCGTATATCCACAGCCAGCATCAAAGTTTCCAGAGTAGTTCCTGCGAGCGACCCAGCGATTTCCTATCCACCCATCGCTAAAAATGACCTGGGCATTTTCCATCCTGTTCATATACTTTCCGAATCCTTGTATCTGCGTTTGCGGGTGCTTCGAAATTAATTTTTCATACCAATAAGTTTTTTCACCGCTCTTTTGGCGAGCGGATGAAACTATGTTTCATCTAATCTTATTTCCTATGAAAAAATCAATGCTTGAGTACACCAAAATCATCCTTAAGAAAGTAAGTTTTGACAAAAAGTTGCTCTTGAAAGAGTACAAAAAAGCTAAGGCTTTTCTACAACCGCATGAAATGCAGGCACTGCGAGTATGGGTGCGAACTGGCAGATAAATAGAGCCTCCAATCAATAAACCAATTAATGACTACCTAAAATGAATCAGACAACTCTCTGGATTTTTTTCAATGTTTTTATACTAATCATGATTATTCTTGATTTGGGTGTATTCCACCGGAAGTCAAAAGAAATCAGCGTAAAAGATGCCTTACTCTGGACAAGCGTATGGATAATGCTGGCCTTCTGTTTTAATGTCTTTGTCTATTATCAGTTAGGTGAAGAAAAGGCGTACGAATTTTTCACTGGCTACCTCATTGAAAAATCACTGAGCGTAGATAATATTTTTGTCATGATTCTGATCTTTTCTTACTTCAATGTTCCCACAGCCTACCAACACAAAGTCTTATTCTGGGGAATTTTAGGAGCGTTGGTGATGCGGGTAACCTTTATTTTAGTTGGTGTTGAACTTATTCACCAGTTCCATTGGCTGGTATATATTTTCGGAGCGTTTCTGATTTATACCGGTTCGCGGTTTTTTTCACAGAGCGAAATCAAGGTAGACTTTGAAAATAATTCGCTTGTAAAACTCATTCGAAAATGGTTTCGGTTTACACCAGATTTTGAAGGCGATAATTTTTTTGTGCGCAAAGAAGGAGTATTGTGGGCTACGCCCTTACTGATTGTGGTACTGGTAATTGAAGCAACAGATCTGGTTTTCGCTGTGGATAGCATCCCTGCCATTCTGGCTATTTCAGACGATGCTTTCATCGTATACACTTCCAACGTTTTTGCCATTTTAGGTTTACGCTCATTGTATTTTGTACTGTCAGGGGTAGAGAAATATTTTACATATCTGAAATATGGATTGGCTGTAATCCTGATTTTTGTTGGCTTAAAAATGTGTATTGCCGACTTCTATAAGGTGCCCGTTGAAATTTCACTGGCGTTTATAATCACCACGCTGTCATTAGCTGTATTGGCTTCACTGGCATTACAAGCGCAAAACACAGAAAAAAAGCAAGGAGACAAAAAATAATTTCACCATTCATAGCAGAGGAGAAATACGTGTTGACGATTATTTCTCCTCTCTTTATTATTGATGACCTACAAGGCCAAATAATCTCACTTTAATTCAAAAAAATCAATTTCATCAAACTAACTGATTCAGATTATCTACTCTGCGGCCAGCATTCAGGGCATCTTCCTTGCCTTCCTGTTGCTGCGCACAAAAATAAATCAGCCGGCCAACCGCATTCTGGCAATTTTGTTACTGGTCCTTTCCTTTCACTTATTATTAGTTGGTTTCGATAACCGCGAGTTCTTTCTCACCTTTCCGCACCTGAGCCGAATTTCGTGGATCATCGGTTCGCTATACTGGCCGTTGCTGTTTCTGTTTGTCGCGCACATCACGCAAACACAATACGACAAGTGGTGGAAAAACGGATGGCTGTTTCTGCCCTTCATGGTGCTGCTGATTATGATGTTGCCCTACTACCTGCAAAGTGCCGAAGAAAAACTCACCTTGCTCAACAACTTCGAAGAAGCTTCCAAAGATGACTTTGGTGCCATCAACCAAACCGTATCAATCCTACACCTGGTGTTCCAGGTTTTTCTGCTAGGTTATTACCTGCGCTTTGAGAAAAAATTATATGAAGAATATTCTGAAGTGGAATCATTGCGCATTCAATGGCTCAAACAATTTCTGACCATTACCCTGGCCGCTACGCTGCTGGCAGTATTTTCATTTTTTGTGCGGTCGTGGAATGTGCCTGTACTTTCGCAGCTATATTCTTTTCACTTTATTGGTATTGTTTTGTTGTTTTACTGGCTTTCTTACAAAGCGCTCACCCAGCCTGTGTTATTTGGCATTGTAAAAGAAGCGTCATCATTCAAACAGCCTGCACTGCCGGTTGAAGAAATTACAGACAAATACAAAAAGTCATCGCTGGAAGGGGAACAGCTCTCTTTTATTTTTGAAAGAATAAAGGCCACACTCGAATCACAAAAACTTTACCTCGATAATAACCTTACGCTCACACAACTCGCTGAATCCGTCCAGATTCCCAAACACCAGATTTCGCAAGCCATCAATTCCTGCTACAGCGGAAATTTTTTTGACCTCATCAACGACTACCGGGTAGACACCTTCAAGCGGTTAGCGGCCCAACCCGATAAAAAACACCTGAGTTTGCTGGGCATCGCCCAGGAAGCCGGCTTCAATTCAAAGGCATCATTTTACTCGGTATTCAAGAAAAAAACCGGCATGACCCCGGCCGAATTTCTCGATAAGCAGTCCAAAGCCGCGTAAATCAGTCCAAACGGATTGGAATAGACCTTTGGACTACCTTACGGGAGCAACTTTCTTTTCATGTTCCGTTCATTGAACCAAACAAAAAAAATAAAACGATGAGATTCTCTGTAACCCTGGCGGTCTTGATTCTGTGTAGAATTACCGCCCTCGCACAAGACTATGAAAGCAGACCGTGGATGCCCCTCGAAAACCGGATTGGGCTCGCACTTGGAATTGGTTCAGTAAAATATCTTGACAAAAATTCCTCGCCCCTGGTGTATCAAAGCAGGCCGAAGAACCTGCGCATCTTTTATAACCTTGAGTCGAATACCTTTCTTTTTTCTGTTGATTTGGATGTGCGCATGGGCAGTAATACTCCGAAGTATCATGCCGATCGAACTTTATATTTTCAGGAAGAAGATTATAAAGGCAATAAGGAAGACAAAAAATTTCCTGCTGGCGGCTCCTTCCTTGCGGGAAGAATTTCAATGGGCGCCTATTATAAAATCAGTTCCACACAGGAATCTACTTTTAAAGTGGCTGTGGGCGGCCGCATTATGAACGAACTATTTTATCCGCAGGGTTGGAACTCGGGCGGCATGTTCAATGCGTTGAGTTTTAGTCCGGAGGCGTTGACACAACACCGTGTAAATGAACATCACCAGTTTACCGCTTCGGTGCGCATTCCGGTAGTAGCACGTTTAAGCAGATTACCTTATGACAACACCGTGTCGGCACCAAATAAAAATCAGGTGGACGGTTTCTTCCGCAATTCGAGTTGGGTAGGTCCTTCGAAGTTTCTGGCACCTGCCATGACACTCGGTTATAATTATCAAATCAACACACGCTGGGGTGCAGGTTTGAATTATGAAGTGAACTGGTATAACATCCAGACACCACAGCAAATGAAAGCATTGAGTCATTCACTGCTGGCAAATTTTCATCATCAATTCTAAAATCCCTCACCCCGTCCCTGCCTACCGGCAGGCAGGCTCGTACCTCGGACACCCCTCTCCCTGGGGAGAGGGGCCAGGGGTGAGGGATGAGAAAAATTAAATAACAAAAAGACATTACAATGAAATACCTTAAAACAATTCTCTTGGCGGCAGTATGTTCTACCTTCATCATGGCATCGTGTGAAGAAGAATTAATCGGTCCTGAAAAAGCAAACACTCCTACCAACAACTTCGAACAGTTCTGGAAAACATTCGATGAGCATTACGGGCTATTTGAGGTAAAAGAAATTGACTGGAATGCGATTCATGATCAGTTTCGCCCGAAGGTAAACGACCAGATGTCGGATGAAGAATTTTATAAAGTACTCAGCGATATGATAGTGTTGCTTAATGACAATCACCTGAATCTTTATCCAACCAATGGCGTGTTGCCGGTGTTTCCGGGTGGCGTGTTGCGCTATGAAGATGGCAATCTCACCATTTTAAAAGTGCAGGAAGATTATGATATCGAAGTGGCGAAGAAATACACAACCGACTATCAACAGGTAACAGAAAACATCGGCTACGGAAAACTTCCTAATAACCTTTACTATATTAATTTAAAAGGCACCGATGGCTTGAAAGACGTTGAAAAGCAAATGGAAAAAATAACATCAGCCATTGCCGATGCGCATGGCGTAGTGGTTGACATTCGTGGATTTTATGGTGGCTACGAT
>JALOMN010000408.1 GCA_025455445.1 Cyclobacteriaceae bacterium | reverse complement strand
TTAGTGTAAATGGATTCAGCCGATTTTATCCTAAGCATTATTCACACGTTGAACAAATACACAATTCAAAACAAAAGGAGGAAATCCTTACGTTACTGAAAAAGTTTTATGAGAAACATGTGCTGGTGCATTTTGATTATCTCTTTTTGAAAGACCAGTACTTTGTGATTCGCGAGCAAGGCAAAATAGTTGCGGGCTGTCAATATCATCGCGTGCATTGGGCGATTAACCAAATGCCCGGGCTGATGGGTAAGGTTATAATGAATGTGTTGCCACACGTTCCGTTTCTCAATAAGCTATTCAACCCCAGGCGACATGAGTTTCTGGCCTTTGAAGGAATTTATTTCAAGTCGGGGCACGAAGAAAAACTTCATTTGCTTTTTGAGCATTTGTTGCACCGTGAAAAATTAAACACTGCATTATTCTGGATGGGAGAAACCTGTCCCTACCGAAAGAGGATTGTAGCATTGGGTAACCTAGGTTTAATCAATCACTTTGTGAAAGACTCGGGGGTATATATCATGACCTCTTACCGCAATATGACGGATGCGGATATTGCTAAACTAAAATCAGCACCGCTTTATGCTTCTGCATTTGATTACATTTAAGATGAAGCATTTCGCATGATTACGGCCATCGTTATATTCATACAACTTCTGATTTTTTTTATTCTTCCGTTTTATCTCATTCGCCTTTCGCGCAAAGCAAAATTGAATCAATGGCTAAGCGATATTGTGATTTGTTATGGCCTGGGCATGCTGCTTGGCAATACAAAAAGTTTGTGGCTATATAGCTGGGCATCGATATTGACAGACGATTTTCAACCCATAGTAAATCTTACAACAGAGGTTGCAAAGAATTCTGCTTCGGTGGCTGTGTTATTGGCAATACCGATGTTATTGATGATTAATAACGTTACCGATTGGTTGAAATACACCGGCAAGATTTCATGGGTGTTTTTTATGGGAGTATTTTCAACGATGTTCGTCACTACACTCATAGGATATTTATATCGCAACGAGTTATCGAACGTTGCAATTGCGTCAGGGATGTTTGCCGGGGTGTATATCGGGGGCACTCCCAATATGGTGGCCATCAGCAAAGCACTCAATGCTCCCGATTCACTTTTCGTCATTTTAAATGCTACGGATACAATTTGTTCCGGACTATATTTTTTGTTTCTCATTTCTTTCGGCAAAGTGTTGTTGGGCCTGGTGCTTCCGCGCTTTCAATCTAAACATACAGAGCAGGAAATTGTAGAAGAAATCATTGAAGAGACGGCCCATCCGTTTCCTCCCACCCAATGGACGTGGCCTCACCTGCGTGCGCTGGTAATCGGCACACTGCTGGCTATCGCGGCAATTGCAGTGGCTGTGATGGCGGCTCTGCTATTTCCTGATGTGAAAGGTGAACTGAATCAACCGGTGTTAATGCTGATGCTTACTACAGTGGGAATTTCATTTTCATTGGTGCCGCGCATCCGTATGTTGCATGGGGTATTTAATTATGCCCAATATTTGCTGCTCATATTTGGCCTCGCAGCCGGATTTATGACCGACTTCAGTTTGCTGTTGAATATTGGCAGTGATTATCTGCGCATGAATGCAATTGTTATTTTATTGATCATCATCATTCATTTATTATTGTCATTCATATTTAAGGCGGATGTAGATAGTTTTATGATTAGCAGCACAGCATGTATTATGGGGCCACCTTTTGTAGCGCAGCTTTGTGCTTCTATTAAAAACAAAGAGCTATTGCCGGTGGGCATTGCGCTGTCGTTGCTTGGCTTTGGCCTGGCAAACTTTGCAGGCATTGCGGTAGCGTGGATGGTAGAAAATTTTTGAGTTGTTGTCAGTGACGTGATTACTGTCACGTTTATTCAATTCCGCCCTTAACTTAGTTTTATTATTTTGTGTTGGCTTGCTGAATTGGCAGGCGGTCGAGATACTGTATTACTTCATCTACTTTGTCATTGGAATCAAAATGATAGAGTGTATGAATAAATTGATTCATCGATTTACCCGTTTTATAGGTGGAGGTCGCTTTATACCAACCGAGCACCCACATCCCTTGTCTCACACCTTGTTCAGAATCATTTACTTTTAATGGCAACCATAGGTCGTTAGTGAACTCAAGTTGATCTATTACGTTGGTGCGCCTGTCTTTCCAATACGCGGCAACTGCATCTTTGCCCACAATGCTATCACCGTTATTAAACCGATAAATAATATTTTCAGCAAAGTTGCTGATGAAGGCGTCCGTTTCACCTTTTGCGAGTTGGGTAAGTGCCGTATGGCAGATGTCACCGTATCTCATAGAACCAAACTCTAATGCTTGAGGTTCAGTGGCAGTCGATGTATCATTTTTCAAAGAATCACAAGCTCCAAGGCAAGCGACAAGTAAGATCGGGAACAGAAACTTTTTCATAAATCATCATGGTTAATTCTGATTTGTAAATACACTCACACGAATTCTTCTGTTTTAAAAAGAAGAGATTTTCAACTTATTGGGGGTTACAAAGTTTACTGAATTGTTTACGTATTATCAACATAATAAGTTAGTATGATTAAAATAATTGTCCGGTTGGTTCGAGATGCGCACAGTATTGGATTACCGGACGTTGATTTAGTTAAGTTCCCGCCCAGGTAAATTCACTAGCCATTTAATTCTTAAATCAGTAAATTGAATTCTGTATTACTTTATTATCACTTTAAGCCATACACCCATGAAAAAGAAAAATAAATCAACTATCAATCGAAGAGATTTTATTGGTGGCGTAACTTCTGCGGCACTTGCGTTTACCATCGT
>JALOMN010000407.1 GCA_025455445.1 Cyclobacteriaceae bacterium | reverse complement strand
TATTCAGGTGTGGAAACACTGGAAACCCTGAATAACCCCGATGTTGCTAAGTTTGCCAGCAAACTCAAGGGGTATAGAATAAATAAGATTACCTATACCGTGTCAAATGCATCACCCGGCACTGAAAGTTTGTTGAGTCCAACGCTTAAAATCTCCGCAACAGATAACACATTTGCATCCCTCAGTTCAATAAGTCTTTCCAATACAGTTGAAACAGAACTCAATTTAACTAGTGCCGGCATTGACGATTTGACTTCGAGGTTACTGGCCGATAACCAGGAAATAATTTTGCTGCAGGGAACGCTTTCAAAAACTCCTGTCGCTTTTACAATTTCCTTTAAGTTTTATTTTACGCTTCGGGTAGACGCTAATAAATAGCTGCCGCATACACCCTTTTTAAAAATCTTACTATTTTATGCTTTGCGCAGCGAGGTAATGTGTTTCAGAATTATCTCTGCATGCACACGAGAATTTTCAATAAACCATTTGTTGGTTTTCAATCCGCCACACACCACACCTGCCAGGTATAAACCTTTCACATTTGTCTCCATCGTGGTTTCATTATACACAGGTGTATGATATTCATCCTTTTGGAAAGTTATTCCCATCGCACTCATAAATTTAAAAGGTGGTTGGTAGCCTGTCATTGCAAGTACAAAATCATTTTCTACTATCACGTTGCCGTGCGGTGTGTTAATTTCAATTGTATGTGGTGTGATACACGTTACAGTGGAATTAAAATAAGCTTTGATCGAACCTTCTTTAATCCTGTTTTCAATGTCAGGCTTCACCCAGTATTTAACGCTTTCGCGGATTTCACCTTCACGAATAATCATGGTCACTTGGGCACCTTTGCGCCAGGTTTCCAGCGCGGCATCTACTGCTGAGTTTGCGGCACCAATTACAGCCACCCTCTGACCAAAATACGGATGTGGTTCATCATAATAATGCTTCACTTTAGGTAAATCTTCTCCAGCAACATTTAAAAGAAACGGTAAATCATAAAAACCCAATGCAAGAATTACGGAAGCAGTTTTATATTTATCTTTTGTAGTTGACAGCATAAAAACTTCACCCGTCTTCGACACCGTTTCTACCTTTTCATATAGTTTCACTTTAAGGTTCCAGGTGGTGCACACTCTGCGATAATATTCCAGCGCTTCTGTTCGGGTGGGTTTGGGATTGATTGAAATGAATGGAACGCCTCCGATCTCCAGCCGTTCAGAAGTAGAAAAGAACGTCATATTATGCGGGTACTGATAGATCGAATTGACTAAACAACCTTTATCAATAATCAGGTAATCAAGTCCTGCCTTTTGTGCCTCAATACCACACGCTAATCCGATAGGCCCTGCACCAATAATAATTAGGTCTCTTCCTTCCATAGTTAAATGCTGCTTTTATTTTGTATAAACAATAATGAGAATTTTTAGGCTCTCTTCATTAGTAATTCAACTAATCACTACTTAAAAAGCCATCTGCTTTTATTACATTTTAAT
Source organism: Cyclobacteriaceae bacterium (assembly GCA_025455445.1). Lineage (GTDB taxonomy): Bacteria > Bacteroidota > Bacteroidia > Cytophagales > Cyclobacteriaceae > ELB16-189. Next base: position 1,314 of record JALOMN010000407.1, on the reverse strand, counting down.
TTGTCAAAAGGAATTCACTTTTTGGATCTATGTTCACTAATCGATGATTATCGCTCAAACCAACCATCTGCTACTATTTATTTTGTGCGATAACTAATTTTATTGAGTAGATTTTCTAATTTAATATTCATGTTACCCGATGAAAACGCACGAATCAGGAAAGTAACCCGCTATACCCGACTAGCGATAGTTTCCGCTTTCTTGCTTGCCCTCCTCTGGCCGCTGGGTAGTTTTATTATATGGATATGCCTGGGCGCCTTTGTTTACTTTATTTTTCTCATATACTACTATCAACCAGAAAAGGAGGGATCAGAAAGAAATATTAAATGGGAACAAAGAGATAAACAAACTCATCCATACGATACGAAATACAAATTATCACCGAAGGGATTTGGCATCTTGTTCTTCCTGATCATCAGCGTAATTGCAATTATCTACTTTTTCGTGCTGATAACAGATTTTATAAATGAAAACTCAAATCCTACCGAAAATATCGCTGAAGACGCTATCCTTGAAGCACAACGTGTTGAAGTTGGCAAAAATCCTGCGGATGTCGATGCGCTTATAAACCTGGGGAATAGTTTTTATTCTCACGGACAATATGACTCAGCATTAAAATATTACGATCGGGTTATTGATATAAATCCAGATAACTACAGTGGTATGTACAATAAAGCGTTGGTGTATTTTCAATTTAAAGAATATTCAAAATCAATTGAGATATTAAAACGATGCAATTCATTGTATCCGGGCACTGCCGAAATTTTTCTGATGTTGGGAGATTGCTATTATTCTCAAACAAAGTATACGGAAGCGATGGAATGGTATAAACAAGCCTACGACAAAGGTTCGCGCATCGCGGCTCAACTTAATATCATGGGTTATATCTATGACGAACAAAAGCGCCCGGGTGAAGCCATCAAATATTATAAAGAAGCGCTGGAACAAGACAGTAGCCTGGTAGAAATATATACGCGACTGGCAGAATTAGAACCCGCTCGGGCAAAATGGTATCAGCGCAAAGCGGAAGAATGGAAATAACAGGCCTGTAATTATTTATTTGATCTGTATATTCAATAATAAACCTCGTATCTTTGATTTCCGAGTAAATTCTGAAGCTACCCATATGTCAATACAAGATCGATTTAGTGCCGGTGACCTCGAGCGTATCAAGGCCGCTGTACGCGATGCCGAAACCAAAATTTCGGGCGAGATAGTGCCCGTGTTTGTAGAAAAGAGTGGCTATTATACCATCGCAAACTATCGTGCGGCAATCATTGGCGCTGCTGCGGTGTTTATGTTGCTTATCATTTT
>JALOMN010000406.1 GCA_025455445.1 Cyclobacteriaceae bacterium | reverse complement strand
AAAGGAAGATATTTTACTTTATTTCCTGCGACTGTGGTGTTTGAGGCGCACGGTAGAACTAAGAGAAAGGCCACGCGAAGGAGTTGCGGGTATTTATTATCTGTTCGAGAAGTTGGGTGAAGATTTTGAAAATCACCCCGGTATTATCCTGAGCATGATGGCCTACCTGGCAGATTTAAAGAGAGCCCCCAAGCCCTTTCCCGTAAAGGCAGAAGAGAAGAAACTTTTATTTCAGGAGATAAAAGATATTCAGCAATTGGAGATTATGTCGGTGGATCAGATGTTTGAACGTTTTGCGTTGGAAGCAATATTCAAAAAGGAAATCACTAAAACATCCAGCACACGCGATCTGACTACTATTTTCAGTGCCATGTTTTATGGATTAATTCTTACCGCGCATTTGCAACAGGCTGAACAGCAGAAATTCTATTTCAAGCGTAACGTGGAGATTGTAATTAAGGGTTTAAAATAATTGGTCCCTTATTTCATTCGGACGGTTTTGGTGCGCTTGCGTTCTATCAATTGAATATGGCGTGCACCCACAGGAATGTCAATCACATACTTATTGCCTCTTGCCCACATTTTATGCGTACGTGGTTTTACTACCTTTTCGCCTGAAGAGTCACACGCAGATATAGATAATACACATATCAGGAGCAAAACCAATCGTATCATATAAAAACCAAACACTAAAAATAGCTTTTTATTTCAATTGCACACCTGTAAATTCAATGCATTATTACAATTCATAATTTAATGATGCTGTGAATTTCCACTCTAAACTCTTTCTCCCGCTCATTCTATCTCTTCTTAGTTTGTTAAGCCGGGTTGCGTGGGCTCAGCACATTGTAGATTTTAAAATCGAAAAGTTGCAGGTTACTTCCGTTTTTTCCAGTGTGGGAAATAGCTATAGTACACAAAGGCCTCTAATTTCTTACGAGATAAATAACAAAAGTTATCAGGCAGGAGAAACATCTCCAATAGTAATTGATTTCTCATTCGAGAAATTCAATGAATCAGGAATTAAAGGAGTGGTGATTTTTAAGAATATTTCAAAAGATACCTTGTCGCTTTCTAATGTAGTACCCTTTGGCAGGGAAGGCAACGAAGCATACATCACCGGTTTGGGTACTCATCGGTTATCGCGTACACATTTGTTCCTCGCCTTGAAAAAACCGGTGAATGTAATTGTTCCCGACAATGCATGGGAGTTGGGGTATGCGGGATTTTCACTCGATGCAACCCAAAAAATATTTGGCTTTGTGAGACGTGATTTAACTTCCATGCAAAAAGCGACACGCAGAAGATTTGAAACCATACTTGCACCGGGTGGTTCAGTAAACTATAATTTCTATTCTGATTTTTATCAGGGTAATTGGCAGCAAGGTGTGCGCGAGGTGTTTCAAAAGCGCTACCTCTATGATGTACTTACTTTTGATAATACCTTATTTGAGCGTGCAGACTTGAAGTGGATACGAAATTCCTACGTGATGCATTTGTTAATGGCGTGGGACAAAGAATATTATGATGGCAAGACAGGTAAGTTTAAGTTACACGAATTCATTAAAAAAGGTAGAGCACTTTATGGTGGCGATGATGTGGTGTGTATATGGCCTACCTGGCCAACACTGGGAGTAGACAGCCGCAACCAGTTTGATTTATATCGCGATTTGCCTGGTGGGTTACCTCAATTGCGTGCGTTAGCTGACTCAGCACGATTGATGGGTACGAAGTTTTTTGTTGCCTATAATCCATGGGACGAGAGCACACGAAGTGAAGGGCATTTGCAGGGATTGGCAAACTTAATCAAGGGAACTTCAGCCGATGGTGTTGTACTTGATACAAAAGGTGAATCGAGCCGCGAGTTGCAGGAAGCCGCAGACAAAGTTAAGGCCGGTGTGATCATGTTCAGCGAAGGAATGGCAGTGCCAAAAGATATGCAGGGTATTATCAGTGGCCGTGTGCATAACGCATTATATTATCCGCCTCTGCTGAACCTCAATAAATTCATTCGTCCTGATTTTGCCATCTTTCGCGTAGCGGAAGTTTTTAAAGAACCAATCCAACGCGAATATGCAGTTGCATTTTTCAATGGCTATGGAACTGAGATCAATCAGTTTGCTCCGGGCCACCCTGAGTGGGAAGACGAACAATATCGATACCTGGGAAAAACTTCACGCATTTTGCGCGAAAACAGTGCGTTGTTTACTGCCGATTACACACCATTAATAAACGCGTTGCACGATAGTGTATGGGTAAATGAATGGAGTAGCAAACAGAAAACAATTTACACGATACTAAGCTTTAAACCGGAAGGCCTTCATGCACCCTTATTTGAAGTGAATGACACCACTTCGCATTGGATTGACTTATGGAAACATGAAGAAATAAAAACCAGCGTGATAGATGGCAAACGATATGCGATTGTAAACATTGATGGATTTGATACCCGTTACTCCGGAACCAATAATGAAGGTGAGGTTTCATGTGTGGCGCAATTCAGACCCACACTCGATGTAAAAATCAGTGGCGATAGGTTATTTGGTTCGGCACAATCAGCGTCTATTGTCAAAATCTGGAAGGGGAATCCTTCATACGAGAAAGCACCAATAATACTCACCTTACAGAATCCGGATTTTGAAGTATCAATCTCTAATACAGTAGGCCGCTATGAAGGTAAACTGGTGGTGCAATCATTCAAGCAAGATGAGATTGTTGATGAATACATTATATCTCTAAAGCCAGGAACACCCCGATTAATTTCTAAATCAATCAGCACAAGTGCAGTTACAAAACCAACTTCCCAAATGGTGGTAATACCTGCAGGAAAATTCAACGTTAAG
>JALOMN010000405.1 GCA_025455445.1 Cyclobacteriaceae bacterium | reverse complement strand
AGACTGCTTTTATTTATCGGGGTGAATATGCTCATGAAAGATGGCCGCAGCGAAGAAGCATTGGCACTCGCGCATGAACTGGAAAAACAAAAAGATGGACTACCAGTTCATTATATCGATTACCTGCATGCCGAAATTCTTATTCAAAAAGGTGAATACACCAAAGCCATTAGTTATTACAATCAATTCATTAAGAATTTTCCGAGTGATAGCTTTAAAAAGGATTCCTACTATAAAATTTCACTCAGTTATTGGTTACAAGGTGATACCCGAAACGCAATATTATTTGCTGACAAAGCCCGCATAACCGGTAATGACAAAGCAGAACCAGACCAGCATGCAGCTATTCAGCTTTTAGATGAAAGTTTCCCCAATAAAAAACTTTTAAAAGCGCGTTACGCAATTGATGGTGGTTATTACAAGGAAGCGGCTGCTATACTAAACAGCGTTACTCCTGCTGAGTTAAGTACCTTAAAAGATCAAACGGAATTTTATTACAGGAAAGCAAGACTGGCGCATCGCACCGGAGAAATAGCAACTGCCAAAGTCTATTACAAGCAAAGTATTGACATGACTAAAAATAGTCCATGGTACTTTGGTGCTAATTCCGCCTTGCAGCTCGGCTATATTGCGAAAGCACAGAATGATATTGATAACGCGCGCAGGTATTTTCAATTAGCGATGACCTATCCCAAACATGAGTACAAAACCAGTATAGACAGCAAAGCACGTACTGAGTTGGAGCAGTTGTCAACTGCTAAAGCGTAGAAATCTTTACTAATTCCGGAGAAGGTATTTTGTTTATCGCCTTAAGGTGACCCACATCATTATATCGTCTTATCGAAAACATGGTTCCCGTAAAATCTATTTCATAGAGACATAAGTTCTGATGTTCAAAAGCATCCATACAGCGCAGCGGGTAATTCAACAAACGACAAAGCAATATCCTTATCGCCCGGCCATGCATACAAACAAGAACTAATGGCTCATCACTTTTACTCATTATGTGATTGATCGCTTTAGTTTGTCTTTCGGTAACATCTTCCGGACTTTCCCCTCCCTCAATACGTTCATTTGTTTTACCTAATTGCCATTGATTCAGCATCCAATGATAATAGGCATCTTCTTCGGGAGTAATTCGTTGTCCTTCCTTGGTTCCCCATGAAATCTCATTCAAACCAATTAATTGCTCATGCGGTATACCACTATCGATAAAAGACTGTACTGACTCCACTGTTCTTCTCAGTGCAGAAGTGTAAATTTTAGTAAATGGAAGATGCTTATATGCCTCGTAAAAAGCCTGTGCCTGCTGGCGACCCAAATCATTTAAAGACGAGTCAACACCACTACCTTGTACAATGCCTTGCAGATTGAATTCAGTCTGTCCATGACGTATCAGGTATATTTTTTTGGTGGTCAATTTTCTACTAATTTGGTGCCTTTCATTGCGTCAGGCGGGCGCAAAAATAAGGAATTACCTAAAACCAACACGCACATTTTTAAGCATGACCATTTTTAATCCTGGCACGACACCCGAAACATTAAACAAACTATCGGCAAACACCATGGTTAGCCATTTGGGCATTGAAATTACCCAGGTAGGCAATGATTTTATTGAAGCCAGAATGCCTGTCGATACACGAACACAACAGCCTCTTGGTTTATTGCATGGCGGAGCATCGGTAACACTGGCTGAAACACTCGGCAGCATAGCAGCTACTTGTTGCGTAGATAATGAAACGAAATATTGTGTGGGACTTGAAATAAATGCCAATCATATAAAAAGTGCTAAATCCGGATGGGTATCAGGAAAGACAAGGCCTGTTCATATCGGAAAACGTACCCAGGTATGGGAAATTCGAATTGAAAATGAACAAAATGAATTGATTTGCATTAGTAGAATAACGATGGCTGTCATCGACAAAAGATAAGGAGCGTGATGATTTCAATTAAAGAACCTGAACGTGGTATTAAAGCACCACAAATAATTGGTGAAGCGATATATAATGCGTTACATGCCGGACAAAGTTTTTCCTTGTGGAAAAGCCCTGGCGTAAACGAAAAGCACCTGATTATTTGTCAATCTGCAATTGAAGTTAAAGAATATCAATTAGAAGAAGGACAACAAGGTTTTGCATTCGCCCCTTTCTTATCCGATCAAAAAAAATACATATTTCCTCCTGAAATACATTATCACTTTTTAAACGAAAATCTGGTAGAAGGACCAGCAAACATTAACCCGGAAAATAAAGTGCACGCTGATTTTAAAATCAGCAAAGAAATAAAATTTCATTATCCGCTTCATCGACCTGCTTCTCATAAGAACATTGATTTCATTTCATTAGTAAAAAATGGAATCGAAGAAATAAAGAATGGAACAGTTGAAAAACTTGTGCCCTCTCGTTACAAGGAAATTGAAATACAAGGTGTCGATATTCTTCACCTATTTGAATCTCTGTGCACCTTGCATCCAGATACCTTGGTGTCCTTAGTTTCATCTCCTCAAACGGGCACGTGGATGGGTGCCAGCCCTGAATTGCTGGTGAGTGTAACAAATCAGAATAAATTTAAGACCATTGCGCTGGCAGGCACACAACCTTATACCGAAAAGGAAAATGTACGGTCAGTTGCCTGGACACAAAAAGAAATTGAAGAGCAGGCATTGGTATGCCGATATATCATTAACTGTTTCAAAAAAATCAGGTTACGTGAGTATGAAGAACATGGACCCCGCACGGTAATCGCTGGAAATGTGATGCACCTTAAAACAGAATATGAGGTAGATATGCTCGCTACCAATTTTCCGCAGCTTGGGTCAGTGATGTTAAAACTCCTCCACCCTACTTC
>JALOMN010000404.1 GCA_025455445.1 Cyclobacteriaceae bacterium | reverse complement strand
AACATTACCCGGAGGTGGAACTACTGATTATGCTGTAGATATTTATTTTAAAGCACTGAAAGAGAAAAAATACGAATGTTTTCTCGCTGCTGACACTTACTTGCCCATGATGTATATGGACGATGCCGTGAAAGCCACCATTGATCTGATGGAAGCTCCTGCCGAAAAAGTGAAGATTCGTTCGAGTTACAATATTGGCGCCATGAGTTTTTGCCCGGCACAAATTGCAGACAAGACTGGGGGTGGCAACATAAGTTTGGATTAGAAGAGATGACACAGGATATCTTAAGTAACCTTGAAAAAAATCCATCTCTCATTGGATAAATAATTGGCAGAATAATACTGCCAAAATCAAAATTAGATCATGAAAATTGCCCCTTTCTAAGCATATTTGCGTGGTTAAAAACTGAACAAACCTATTTCTAATGAAGTACAAACGCATCCTCCTCAAACTCAGCGGTGAAGCGCTGATGGGCTCTAAAAACAGCAATATCGATCCGGCTGTATTAGAGCAATACTCGGCTGAAATAAAAGCCATTAAAGAGCAAGGGGTGGAAATAGCGATTGTAATTGGCGGTGGAAATATTTTCAGGGGCGGGCAGGCTGAAGCTCTGGGAATTGACAGAGTGCAGGGCGATTACATGGGCATGCTGGCAACGGTGATCAATGCAATGGCCTTGCAGAGCGCGTTGGAACGCCACGGTATGTACACCCGACTGATGGCCGGTATAAAAATGGAACAGGTGTGCGAACCTTTTATCAGACGCAGGGCTATTCGCCATCTTGAAAAAGGCAGAATAGTAATCTTTGGCGCTGGTATAGGCAATCCTTATTTTACCACAGACTCCACAGCAAGTTTGCGTGCCATCGAAGTGCAGGCTGATGTGGTATTAAAAGGCACACGTGTAGATGGTGTGTATGACAAAGACCCCGAAAAACATTCTGATGCCGTGCGCTATAATCACCTTAGTTTTCAGGAGGCGTATCAGAAAAAGCTTAACATCATGGACATGACGGCCTTTACACTTTGCCAGGAAAATAAGTTGCCCATTATTGTATTCGATATGAACAAGAAAGGCAATCTGCTCAGAATTGCAAAAGGAGAAGATGCCGGCACTTTAATTAGTTAATGCAACACGTTAGTCAGATTTAAAAACAATTTTATGGAAGAGATTGAATTATACCTTGACGAGGCAAGAGACCAGATGAGCAAAGCGATTAACCACGTGACTCATGAACTAGCTAAAATCCGAGCAGGTAAAGCAAATCCAGGTATGCTGGATTCGATTCAGGTTTCTTATTATGGTGTGATGAGCCCACTGAGCCAGGTGTCTTCAATTACTGCACCGGAAGCCCGCACCTTATTTATCAAGCCGTGGGAAAAAGGGTTAATTCCTGAAATTGAAAAAGCTATCATGGTGGCCAACATCGGGCTTACACCACAAAACGATGGTCAGCAAATCATCATCAACATACCCATGCTCACCGAAGAAAGAAGAAAGCAATTGGTGAAGCAGGCCAGCCACGAATGCGAACATGGAAAGGTAAGCGTGCGCAGCATCCGCAAAGAGACCAATGAGCAACTCAAGAAAATCAAGGGCGTTTCAGAAGACGATATTATCAACGCAGAAGAAGTAGTTCAAAAACTCACGGATGAATCCATCCTGAAGATCGATGCCATCATGAAAAAGAAAGAGGCGGAGATTATGACGGTTTAGTCCAACTGAGCTAAAGCTTCGCTGGATAAATTGACAATGGAGAATTATCTCTTTTCGTTGTCAATTGCTAAATTGTCAATTACTTATGCATCCTATACTTTTTAAATTCGGTTCATACACAGTTTACTCTTACGGCTTTTGCATTGCCATCGGTGCCATTCTCGGATTTTATTATATGTACCGCGAAGGCAAAAAGCGGTTTGGAGTCACCTTCGATCAAAGCAATAACCTGTTCATTTTATTAGTTGTAGCGGCAATTGTAGGCGGCAAGATTTTCCTGATCTTCGAAAAACCATCCTACTACTTTTCAAATCCCTCACAATTATTTTCAGGCAGTGGCTTTGTGTTTTTCGGATCGCTGCTCTTTACTATTCCGGTAATGTTATGGTATTTCAAAAAAATAAAAGTGCCTGTGTTGGGAATGCTGGATGTAATGGCCATCGTTACCTGTATTGTGCATGGATGCGGACGAATTGGTTGTTTCATGGCCGGTTGTTGTTATGGAAAACCTACTGACAGTTTTTTAGGTGTAATGTTTACCGACCCAACCTGTCAGGCCGAGCCCCTAAACACCTTTCTTCATCCTACACAACTTTATGAAGCTGCCGTTATTTTCTGCATCATGATTTTTCTCATTATCCTTCAAACCAAAAAGAAATTCAATGGCCAGGTATTTCTTTCTTACCTGATTGCCTATTCCATTTTCCGCAGCGTGCTGGAACTATTCAGAGGTGATATTGAGCGCGGTTTCATTATCAAAAACATACTTTCCAATTCGCAGTTCATTTCGCTGCTGGTGATTACAATTGCATGCTATTTCTATGTAAGATTAAATAGAAGTAGTACCTTAACTTCACATTAAAAAATATTCCGTATGGAACCCGAAAGCTTACTCACACGCACTGCGCGTACAACCAAAAAAATTGTGAAACGAATTTTAACAATAGCCTTGTTATTGGGTATAGGCACCCTCGCCTTTCTTTATTGGGGCGTATATGAAAGAGGTATCTGGGCAGGTAAGGTGTTGAGTGTTTCTGAAAAGGGAATGGTTTTTAAAACCCATGAAGGGAAAATTTCTATGGAATCATTTGGTGCCCTGAAGAACACCAGCCCGATTGCAGAGACCCGCGACTTCTCTATCGAAAACAGCGAAACCCAAGTACTTCAGGATTTGCAACAGGCGGCCTTGGAAGGTGAGCGCGTAAATATTCACTTTGTAAAACGATATGCGCAATTTCCGTGGCGTGGCGACACCAAATACTTTGTAGTAAAAGTGGAGCGTGAAGGACAGGTGAAATGAAAAATCAAACCATCATTGTTTACGGCTCATACGGTTACACCGGCAAGCTGATTGTGCAGGA
>JALOMN010000403.1 GCA_025455445.1 Cyclobacteriaceae bacterium | reverse complement strand
GAGTAAGTATATTCACTACCAGCCGGCAATTTCACTGCATTATCTTCCGGAGGTGAATTGGTGGGGTCAAAATCCTGAAATAAAAACGTATACGTGTTTCTAAAATTAGCTGTAAGAATCGCCTGATTCTGGAATGTTACTGAATATCCGCCATTGTATTCATGATCCGAATAACCATACACGTCATCCCAGATTACTGCGATGTCAAAAATAGGTCCATGACTATTGATCACGTTGGATTTGGGATAAAATAAGTAAGCCCCTGATGGCGAAATTCTTTTATATCCGTTGCGCGGAACATATCCATCTGCGGGCGCATATCCTTTTCCGATAACCTGATGATACCAATTCAATAAAAGGTTGCGTGTACTGTATATTAAACTGTAACCATGAGCAAATTCGTTGGCCGGATTTTCTTCTGTAAATTGCTTATGAAAGAATATGTTGCCCGACCACTTATTATTTAAGAAGTTGTAGTTGTAATCGATGCCCGCCACCCGATTATATTGATAGCCCTTCCAATTAAAATCAAGAGTGTCATTCTTAAAAACCTGTCGGTTTACAAATATCCCTCTTATGTTAGAGTTTGTTCCTACCCTGCGCTGCACGGTGGCAACGGTATGATTGAAAGAAGGAACTCCAGACTCTTCAATAGCAGCAGTTTGCATATTCAGAAACCCCATGCGCCAGTATTTATTCAGGTTGCCGCTCAACCGGGCACCGTAATAAATTTTGTTCTGTACGTTTAGGCCCGTTTGAGCATCGCGCGATACGCCAATGCGTCTTGAGAAAAATGGCCGTGCAAAAGGGTGACCAAAAGAAGAAAACAAGTCTGCATTCTCCAGAAAAAATTGCCTGCGCTCCGGAAAAAATATTTCGAACCTATCCAGATTGGTTACCTGTCTATCCACTTCCACCTGCGAGAAGTCGGGATTAAATGTGAGGTCCAGATTCATTGAGGGCGTAACAGCTATTTTCGCATCGCCACCAAAAGAGGCTTCTTGTTTCCTGGGGGTGTCATTCTGAAAATCTTTTGACACCCGGCCCGCTGCAAATGGGATGATCGAAATATTAGGTCCGGGTTCAGCCAATGCTTCATCCCAGATAATCTCACCGGTAAAATTCAGATTACCGGGTTCAAAAAACCGAGGTGTGAGTGGCCAGATTACACGTTCGTTTTCTTTACTATCCTGTCGGTAAAGCTTTACATTCCATCGGTTGCTGCCCGCCTTGAAGCGCAATGTTTTAAAGGGTATGGCAAACTCAGCCGTCCAGTAGCCATCTTCAATCCGCGTTTCTGAATACCACTTATTATCCCACGATAAGTCCATGTCATCACGCCTCATATAACCGTTTGATATCAATCCTTCGCGCTGCACGCCCACCGGGCTGACGCCAAAGAAAAAGCCATTGGTTAAATCCTGAAAGGGATCCAGGATCACCGACACACCATCTAAACCCGGGCCCCGAAAATCCCTGCGTAATGAAGAAACCACATAACCACCTTTCACATTATCATGCGCAATGGCACTGAAGTAAATATAATTATCATCATACGTTGCCCTGAATTCGGTACGCGATTTTGCCAGTGAAGTATCGCTTGGAAATTGCTGCCATAGTTCACTTACTACTTCTGCCTCCTGCCAGGATTGTTCATCGACCAGACCATCAATCTTTATTGGAGTGGTGGCTCTTTTAATATGAAATGAAGGCCGCACAGTTTGTGCCCGAACTGGTAGGATCAGAAATACCAAAATGACGGAAGTGAGCGCGCGGTTCATTTAATAAAACGAAGCTAAATACACAAAATTCAGAAATTACAGAGGGTAAATTTTATGAGCGTGTAAAGTTTGTTTTGGTTGTTCCCTTTTCAGCGTGTGTGCGATGTGAAAGTAATTTGATACCCGAAAAAATCCTTGTCGTTAGAATTGAAACCCCGGCCAAAATGTGGTTTATAAATATTAAACCCAATACATAAAATATTTCTCTCACTTGTTTACCTTGTGAGATTAAAGTTGAGTCCGGATAAGGTTTTACCGTGACTTAGGTAACTTAAGTTTCAATCACAGATGTTAGTTAATTCATACGCAATTGCAGGGTAAGATATGAGTGAGGAAATATTACGCGCATTAACACAACTGTTTGCCATTGTAACTAAACAGGATGGCGGGGTATCAGAAAACGAGCGAGCATACGTACTTCGTTTCTTTCAGCAAGAGTTACCACTGAATGCAATCAATGAATACATCGCTCTTTATGATGAATATTCAGAATACAACAAGCAAAATCCTGCAGAAGTAGGCATTCCAAAAGTTCCCTCCGTAAAGGACTCACTCCGTACACTGGGTATCTGCCGAAAGATCAACAAAACACTTACCCAGAAGCAAAAAGTAATTGTGCTTTTGAAATTGCTTGAACTGGCCGGATCTGACAAGCATTTTAGTACGCAGCGTATGGAAATCATAAACACAGTAGCAACTGTGTTTAACATTTCAGCGGAAGAATATAAATTACTTGAAACGTTTATTGCCGCGGAAGAAATAAGTTCCCTTAATAATCCAAACCTGCTGATTGCCAATATCCAAAGTAGTTCACATTCAGAAAATCTGAGGCATGAGCATCTGCACCTGGAAGGACACCTTGTATTTCTGAGGGTGCAAAGTGTGGATATTTACTTTGTAAAATACCTGGGAGATCAATCCAATATGCTTAACGGGTTTCTCATGCAACCCAATCGCGTATATCTCTTTTCACATGGCGCCAGCATTAAAACCCAACCGGGCGATAGCATCTATTACAGCGACCTGGTAGCTAACTTTAACCATGAGATAAGAACCAGTAAACTTTCCTTT